>JANQNI010000252.1 GCA_028289805.1 Thermoplasmatota archaeon
CGAGGGTGTAGGCACCGGGGAGGCTGGCGTCGCGCTCGAAGCCGGGGAAGGGGGTGTCGGGGGCCTCCTGGCCGTCGTAGTAGTAGGTGCCGGGCATGAAGTCGCCCTTGGTGTCGCCGGCGTAGCCCTGGGTGCGGATGTTCTCCAGGGTGGCGCCGGGCTCGGCGCCGAGGGTGGCGTAGGAGACGAAGCCCTGCACGCCGTCCTCGTAGGTGGCGACGGCGGCCTTGTCGGTGACCCAGTCGAAGCCCTCGCCGGTGAAGGCCTGGTTGTCCTCGGTGACGAAGGCGAGGCGCTTCTCGGCGCCGTCGACGGTGAAGGTGACCTCGTCGACGAGGGGGCCGGCGGCGACGTCACCGCGGCGGAAGATGAGGTGGACGTACAGGCCGGCCTCGCCGGACTCGTCGTGGGCCTCGCGCAGGTCCAGGGCGACGTGGTCGTGGCCGCCCTCGTAGAGGGGGATGACGGGGAGGTCCTGGCCGCCGTCCTCGGCGGGGCCGTTGGCGGCGCCGTAGTCGAGGCTCTCGAAGCCGTCGTCGAGGACGCGGGTGTCCACCTCGCGGGCGGCGGGCGTCCCGTGCGCGTCGGCGGCGGGGAGCGTGGCGAGGGCGGTCGCGAGCATCAGGGCCAGGATGGCCCAGGGAGCCTTTGTCATGCTTCGAACACTTGGGAGCCCCTTCTTAGGCTTTGTCGAAGATGGAACACCCGGCCGCGTGTCCAGGGCCCGGCCCAGCAGCCAAGGCGAAAGCGAGGCCCATGCACCGCGTGCAGGGCGTGGAGTGGGGTCGGCCGGACTTGAACCGGCGACATCCGCATCTTCAGTGCGGCACTCTCCCAACTGAGTTACGACCCCATGTCGCAGGCCGGCCGACCCCAGCGGGGTATATGAAGGCCACCCTTCCAACCGGCCGTCGAGGCGGCCCCGATGCATTCAGCCCACCCGCCGCAACGGCTATCGACGCGCCCCGCGTGGTCGTGGCGTGGCCGAACCGCCCGTGCGCCGGACCGTCCTGCGGGACTACTTCGGCGACCGCGGGCTGGCGCGCACCTCGGCCCTGGCCGACTACCGGGGGGAAGCGGAGCGCCACGGGCTGGCGTACCGCATCGGTGACCGGTTGGTGCGCAGCAACAACGAACTGGTCGCCAGCATCACCGGCCTGCCGGCGCAGTTGCGCGACGACTGGGCGCTGCTGAAGGACCCCGAGCAGCGTCGCCTCCTGGCGCGGGCGCTCGTGGACGACTCCCTGCTGACCACGCGGCGACGCAAGGCGATCTTCAGCCTCCTGCTGTGGGGCAGCCTGTTGTTGTGGGTGTGCGTCGGCATCGTGGTGGCCGCCGTCAACCGGGACGCGCTGGCGACGTACCAGAGCGTGTACGCCCTGTTCTTCTACAGCCTGGCCACGAGCCTGTTCCTGCCAACACCCTTCGAGATCCTCCTGGGCAACGCCGTGGAGGAACTGGACGTCTTCTGGACCGTGCTGGTGGCGTCGGTGGCGAAGGTGGTCGGCTCCTGGCTCGTGCTGTTGATGGGCGACAAGGCCAACGAGGGGTTGCGGCAGATGCTCGAGCGCCACGAGACGCTGGCGCACCTGTTCCGGCGGCTGGAGGCGTTCGCCCAGCGCTTCGGCTACTTCGCCGTCTTCGTGCTGTTCGCCATCCCGTTCATGTCGGACACGGCGCCGCTGTTCGTCCTGGCGGTGCTGAACATGCGCAAGGGGGTCTTCCTGGCGGTGACGTTCGTCGCCATCGTGGTGCGCAGCCTGCTGTTCATCTACGCCGGCGGCCTGTTCTCCAGCCTGTTCTGAAGGCCCCTGCGGCGCGCAGGCTACTCGATGCGCTTGCGCACCCAGAGCCAGATGCCGAGGCCGGCGAGGGCGAGCACGACCACGACGCCGCTGGTGATGGCGATGCTGGCGGCCGTCGTGGCGGTCTCGACGCAGTCGGCCAGCAGCCGGGCGCCCTCGGCGGCCTCCGGCGGACAGTCGTGTTGGACCCGGACCATGGAGCGCCCAGGAGGGGTCGGGCTCTTAGGCGTTGTTGACGGGGAGCGTCCCGAAGTCCAGTTCGTCGCGGAACACCTCGGCGCTCTGGACGACGACGAGGAGGGTGTGGTTCCCGGCGCCGGTCCACAGCACGTCGGCGCGCCACCAGCCGTCGCCCTCGGGCACGAGGGGCGTGGACTCCTCGGTACCACCGCGTCCCACGAGGAGACGGAGGCAGCCGTCGCGGCCGGCGCCGCAGGTGTTGTTGGTCAGGGGGCCGTCGTCGCTCTGGAGGAAGAGCCGCGCCGCGCCGGCCCCGCCCACG
>JANQNI010000269.1 GCA_028289805.1 Thermoplasmatota archaeon
CGCAGGTGGCCCACGAGGGTCTTGAAGGTGCGGCGCCACAGGGCCACGTAGGCGCGGGCGGCGGCGCGCTGCTCGTCGGCCTCCAGCGTCTCCAGGACGGCGCGGAAGGCGTCGGCGTCGACCACGTCGTTGGGGTCCGCCGCCGGGCAGGGGGGCAGGTGGGGCCGTCCGGCCTGGAGGTGATGCCAGAGGATGGCCCGCACGGTGCCGCCCATGGGGCGCGCCACCCGGACCCCTTCATTAACCGTTATACTCGACAACAACGTAGCCGGGGTTGTATGTTGGAGGTGCTGGAGGACCTCGGCCTGACCGCCTACGAGGCGCGGGCGCTCTCCCACCTGCTGCGCCACGGCGAGCGCACCGGCCCCGCCCTGTCGCGGGAGGCCGACGTTCCCTTCGGCCGCGTCTACGACACCCTCAACGGCCTCGTCGACCGCGGCCTCGTCACCGTCTCCGCCGGCCGCCCCAAGCGCTACGAGGCGGCCCCCGTCCAGACCCTCCCCGGCCGCATCCTCGCCCACAACCGCCGCCGCCTCCAGGAGGAGGAGCACCGGCTGGAGCAGCAGGTGGACGCGCTGGGCCGGGAACTGGAGCAGTGGCAGCCCCGCCGCGACCCCCAGACGGCCAGCTACGGCGTCCGGCTCGGGGAGGACTCGGCGCGCGCCTTCCTGATCGAGGCCACCCACGAGGCCGCCGAGCAGGTGGTCGCCTACCTCGCCTTCGGGAAGATCCACGACGACGACCTGGCGCTCTTCGACGCCCTGCGCCACGCCGTCGGCCGCGGCGTGCGCACCCGCGTCCTGCTGCGCGCCGACGACATCGACTACCTGCTCTCCACCCCCTACGTGGAGGACGTCCTGGAGGCGCTCCTGCCCCACCTGGGCGAGAACCTGGAGGTGCGCCTCACCTGGGCCGACTCCACGCCGTTTGCCGCCCTCGACCGCCAGCGCGCCATGCTCGGCGTCACCAACCCCCTCGACCCCGACGTCTACTTCGCCGTCATCCACGTCGACGACCCCGTATTCAGCATGGGCCTGGAGGGGAAGTTCGAGGCGCTCTGGGCGGAGGGCAAGGAACCCGCCGACCTCATCCAGTGGGCCCTCGGGAAGAAGGGCGGCCGGGCCCTCCTGCGCTTCGGCAACCGGCTGCGCGCCCGGCGCGGCGCCCCGCCATAATCAGCCGAAACTGACAAGAACCCGGCTACCCGCATAGCAGACGTGCGGGCAACCCACGGACGAAGAGGCGGGGCATGACGCTCCTGGACATTCCCCCTCCGAGTTTCCTGTGGTACATGGGGGTGGCCTCCAACGCCCTCGCCGCCGTCCTGTTCCTGACCCTCGGCACCCTGGTCCTGGGCAAGCTGCACCGCAGCAGCCAACTCACGGACAACCCCCTCGGCTCCACCACCGGCTTCATCTTCGTCATCGCCGCCGGCAGCCACGCCGTCCACGCGGCCACCTTCATCGGCCCGGGCGTCACCCTCGGCCTCCTCGCCGCCGTGGTCTCCGTCGACCTCGCACTCGTTGCGACCATCGTCGTCTACCTCCTGGCGCGCCGTCGCCACGGGGCCACCGCTGCCATCTACGAGGACCTGGAGGGCCGCCGTCGCGCCCTGGAACTCAACGACGCCGTCGTGCAGCGGCTCGCCGAAGCCAAGCTCGCCCTCGACCTGGGGCACGTCGACGCCGCCTACGAGGCCGTCGGCTCCAGCCTCGAACAATCCAAGCGCATCTGCAACGACATGATCGCCGGCGACTCGGGCCGGCTGCGCGCCGAGCGGAGGCGGACGTGATGCGCACGCTGCTGGTGGACGACGCCGCCAGCCTCCGCGCCCTCGTGCGCATCGCCTTGAACCGCGACGGCGACTTCGACGTGGTCGCCGAGGCCGGCGACGGCCGCGACGCCATCGAGAAGGCGTCCCGGTGGCGCCCCGACGTGGTCCTGCTCGACCTCGCCATGCCCGTCATGGACGGGTTGGAGGCCCTCCCCCGCATCCGCGAGGTCTCCCCCAGCAGCAGCATCGTCGTCTTCACCGGCTTCGGCGACCCCGCCGTGCTGCGGCGCGCCCACGACGCCGGCGCGGCCGGCGTCATCGAGAAGGGACTCGGGCCCCAGGAACTGTGCGACGCCATCCGGGACATCGTGCAGGGACGACCGCCCGGGAGCGACCCCGCGCACCTGGCCGCTGCCACGTCGGGCGCCGGCGAGGACGTGGCGGCCTCCTGACGGGGCGCACGGAGGCGACCTCCGCCGCGAGGCCCCGGGGCCACGCCGGCCTCCGGACGGCCCGCTCAGTCCTTCGGCCGGTCCCGCACCTCGACGCTGCCAAACAGCGCCAGGCCGTCCACGCGCAGCGCCGGGCCGTCCGGGCTGCCGCGGGTCTTGTTCTCGAAGCCGCCGAAGACTGGCGTCCCGTGCAGCGCCACGTTCGTCCCCTCCGGCACCAGCACCGTCACGCCGCCGAAGATCGCCGTGGCGTTGAGCCGCGCGTCCCGCGCCAGCACCGCCTCCCGGAGGTCCAGATCGGCGCCCCCGAACAACACGGTCACGTCGCCGCCCTCGAACGACCGCGACCCGACGCGCTCCTCGAAGCCTCCGAACGCAGCGAACCGATGCAACCGGTTCTCCTCCACGCGCTGCGCCGGTTCCGCCCGGCGCGACCGCCCCCCGCGCCGCAGGGACCCCAGCACCAGCACCAGCCCCAGGGCGATGGCCGCCACCGCCCAGGCGTACCGGCCGAGGCCGGGGCCGACCAGGTCCAGGTTGCGCAGCAGGAGGTACACGCCGATGGCGACGACCACGGTCGGCCCGAACCAGCGTCCGCTGTGCGTCACGAGCTGGACGAGGCCCAAGGCGATGAGCACCGCGGGCCACCACGTCCCCGCGAAGGAACTGAAGTCCCACACGCCGGCCAGGTCCAGGGCGCCCCCCGCTCCGACGACGAGCAACAGCAGACCGAGGATGAACCGTGCGTTCACGGCGGGGGCAACGTCGGCGGGGTCAAGGCCGTTTTCGTGCGCCACGGCGGGTCGCGCTCCGGCGCACCGACCCCCGCGGGCCTCGGCCACTATAGATTCCGTGTTTCCTGCAGGGAGGCGCCGAATACCCGTCGCGCCCATCAAGGGGTGCCATGAACGAAACCACCCCCAACGGCGACGGGACCCTGCCGGTCCTGCGAAGCCGCATCGACGCCGCCCTCGGGTTCTAACCCGGCCGCGGCGCCCCCGTCGGCCCCGACCTCGCTCGGGAGCCGACGGATTCCCCTTCCCACAACCCTTCCGCCTTGTGCTTCGTGGCCCCAGCCACCGCCTCTCGGGATGCTCCTTGCGGGGGCGTCCGGACAACCTCGCCTTGACAATCAAGCTTAAGTACGAGCGCTCATGCAGAAATCCAGAACCGGGGCGCCCCCGAACCCTGTGGGTGTGGGGTCGCGCCGGTCCACCGACCCACGGGTCGATTGGAGGCAAGAACATGAACGGTTCCCAGCAACCCATCTACATCCTCAAGGAAGGCACGGAGCGCACGAAGGGCCGCAGCGCCCAGAGCAACAACATCTACGCTGCCCGCCTCATCGCCGAGACGGTCAAGACGACCCTCGGTCCCCGCGGCATGGACAAGATGCTCGTCGACTCCATGGGCGACGTGGTCATCACCAACGACGGCGCCACCATCCTCAAGGAGATCGACGTGGCCCACCCCGCCGCCAAGATGGTCATCGAGGTCGCCAAGACCCAGGACGCCGAGTGCGGCGACGGCACGACGACCTCGGTCGTCCTGACCGGTGAGCTGCTGAAGGTCGCCGGCGAGCTGCTGGAGAAGGGCATCCACCCCACCACCGTCACCGCCGGCTACAACCTGGCTGCCAAGGAGGCCGTCAAGGTCCTGGAGGGCATGGCCCAGACCATCAAGAAGAACGACAAGAAGGCGCTGCTGAACATCGCCAACACCAGCCTGGCCAGCAAGTCCGCCAGCACCAACGCCGACCTGCTGACCCAGATCGTGGTTGACGCGGTCACCGCCGTGGCCGAGACCACCGGCACCGGCAAGAACGCCACCACCGAGGTCGACCTGGACAACGTCATCGTCCAGAAGGCCAAGGGCGGCAGCCTGGAGGACACCACCCTCGTGCAGGGCGTCATCCTGGACAAGGAGCGCGTCCACGCCGGCATGCCCGAGCGCGTCGAGAACGCCAAGATCGCCCTCGTCAACGCTGCGCTGGAGATCAAGAAGACCGAGGTCGACGCGAAGATCGAGATCACCGCCCCCGACCAGCTCGGTGCCTTCCTCGCCCAGGAGGAGGCCACGCTGAAGGAGATGGTGGACAAGGTCAAGAAGGCCGGTGCCACCGTGCTGATCTGCCAGAAGGGCATCGACGACCTCGCCCAGCACTTCCTGGCCAAGAACGGCGTCTACGCCATCCGCCGCGCCAAGAAGAGCGACATGGAGAAGCTCGCCAAGGCCACCGGCGCCACCGTCGTCAACACCCTCGACGACCTGGACAAGAAGAGCCTCGGCACCGCCGGCACCGTCCACGAGAAGAAGATCGGCGACGACACCTTCACCTTCGTCACCGACTGCAAGGAGGCCAAGGCGGTCAGCATCCTGCTGCGCGGCGGCACCGAGCACGTCGTCGACGAGGCCGACCGCGCCCTGGAGGACGCCCTCAACGTCGTCGCCGTCGCCCTCGAGGACGGCAAGATGACCCCCGGCGGCGGCGCCGCCGCGACCGAGATCGCCCTGCGCCTGCGCGACTTCGCCACCACCGTCGGTGGCCGCGAGCAGATGGCCATCGAGGCCTTCGCCAACGCCGTCGAGGTCGTCCCCCGCACCCTGGCCGAGAACGCCGGCCTCGACGAGATCGACATCCTGCTGGCCCTGCGCCGCGCCCACAAGCGCGGCAAGACCCACGCGGGCGTCAACGTCTTCACCGGCAAGGTCGAGGACATGTTCGAGAACGACGTCATCGAGCCCCTGCGCGTCGGCACCCAGGAGATCAAGGCCTCCACCGAGGCCGCCATCATGATCCTCCGCATCGACGACGTCATCGCCGCCAAGGCCTTCAGCGGCGGCGAGGGCGGTGCCGGCGGCATGCCCGGTGGCATGCCCGGCGGCATGGACGGGATGGACTTCTAGGCGGGATTTCTCAAAGAGACATCCCGCCCCGCTTCTTCCTTCCTTCCTTGCCCGCCCCGCCGCCCGCGCACGGTCGGACTGGGGTGGAACCATTCCATCAGTAAACCAGAAACCATCAGGTTCTCTGGTGCTTGTCCTGGTTCATGCGCCGCCCGAACGCCCCGCCTCCGGCGTCCCCCGTCCGCACGACCCTCGGGGGTCCGACCCTCCGGCGACCCCGTCGCGCGGCCGCCTCGGCCACGCTCCTGGTGCTGTTGCTGTTTGCGTCCCCGACCGTCGCTGACGACACGGAGCCGCCCCGCCTGGTCGACGCGTCCATCGGCGCCGACACCTACGCCAACGGGGACACGGTCGAGGTCGTCATGGACTGGGAGGACGCCTCCGGCGTGGACTCGGTCGCCGTGCGCCTGTACGGTCCCAACGGCCTGACGTTCTACCAGGGCGGCTGCTCCGGCGGGGGCAAGCGCGTCGCAACCGTCACGTGCGGCGTGCCGCTGCCGGAGGGGGTGCCCGCGGGCGAATACGACGTCCGCATGGTCTTCGTCCGCGACGTGGTGGGGCACACCGACCACGCCTTCCTGCACATCCCCTTCACCGTCGAGTCCCCGCACACGGACACCGAACCGCCCATCCTCACCGGCATCGCGCAGCACGTGGACCGGTTCGAGCCCGCCGACCCCGGCACCGGCGCCGACGCGTTCACCCTGACCTACGATGAGGCTTCCGGGATCTCGTGGGCACGCATCTACTTCGAGGGTCCGGGGGGCAACCAGCGACTCTGGGCCGATTGCCACGACCCCGGGCCCGAGCAGGCGACCTGCGACCTCCGGGACACCGCCGACGTGCCCGCTGGGACGTACCGCATCCGGCTCGTCTCGCTCACCGACGACATCGGTTACGTGGGGTCCGTCTGGGGCGACGACCTGGAACCCTTCGGCGGCTTCTCGGTCGAGGTCGTCACGGAGTCCGTGGACGCGGAAAAGCCGGTCCTGCAACGCGTCGTCTTCCCCGACCGCGTCCACCGGGGCGAGGCGTTCCCCCTCGAGCTCTCTTTCCTGGAGGCGGGTCCGTACCTGCACCTGTGGGTCTACTTCGAGACGACGCGGGGCAACGCCCAGTTCGAGGTCCGGACGAGCGACTGCGACCCTCCGGTGCGCGACGGCGGCGCCCTGCGGTACGTGTGCTTCCTGCACGTCCCCGCGAACTTCCCCCTGGGCGTGGCGGACATCCTGCACGTGCAGGGACGCGACCCGGCCGGCAACGAGGGCAACTACGCGTCGGTCCACCGGTTCTCCCCCGGCGGTCCGTACACCTTCGACGACGACGCCGATCACGACACCGCCCTGGTGGTGGTCCCGCGCACCGTCGAGGGCGCCGTGGAGGCCATCGACACCGTGTTCAACGAGGTGGCCCCCGGAGAGGTCGCCACCCTGGTCTACCGTACCGAGGACGCCGTCGACGCCGTCCGGGTGACCCTCCAGGACACGGTCACGGGGGCCGTGGCCACCGTCGCCTGCACGGACCCCCGCACCGACGAACTGGGGCACCTGTGCGACGTGCGGACGCCCGCCGACCACGAAGGGGTCCTGGCCGTCACCCACGTCGCCGTCGAGCAGGGTGGTGAGGTTGTGGAGTCGGCGCACGAACCGATGGAGATTCTCGCCGTCGGCACGACGATCCCGGTGGACGCCTACGCGGACGTTCCCTCCGCCGGCGGCCTGTCCGGCGCCGACAACGACGTGGGCCTGCGCGTCTACGGTCCCGCCACGACGCAGTCCGGGTCCACGGCCGACGACGGGTCCGGTTTGGGTGCCGGTGCCGACACCGATGCCGACGCTGGAACCGACGCCGCGTCGACGACGCCGGATGTCGACGACGAGACTCCCGGCGCCTCGCAAGGCAATGCCACCGGCGAGGACTCTGGACGGGGAGACGCATCCCAGGAAACCCCCGATCCGGGCGACGCCGCGCAGGACGACCCGGACGGCGCCGGGGCGGAC
>JANQNI010000280.1 GCA_028289805.1 Thermoplasmatota archaeon
TGCAGGTCTTCCCCGACCTCACCGTCGACGTGGAGCAGAAGGCGTGCGGCGAGACGTGGTCCACCATCTACCCCGCCGGCGGCACCACCCTCGACGAGGGCTACGGCCGCTCGGGCGCCTCCAGCTGGAGCTACGAGATGAGCGGCCGCGGCCGCGTCGCCCCCTGGGGTCAGCCCGTCATCACCGCCGACCCCCGCACGCAGGAAATCGAGAGCTGGCGCGGCGTCATGCACGCCTTCCTGCACGTCGAGCAGTACGGCGGCCTGCCCACCGTCACCGAGGTCGCGGGCGACGGCGGCAGCCTCGCCGTCACCGTCGAGAACCAGGGCTACGGCAACCTGATCAGCACCACCCTCACCATCGCCGGCAAGGCTGTGGCCCTGCCCGAGCTACAGCCGGGCCAACAGACCACCGTGCGCGTCTCCGGCACCTTCGCCGACGGCGCTACCGTGCCCGTCGAGGTGGAGTGGAAGAAGCGCTACCACCCCGAGAGCAACTGGGGCCACGCGCGCCTGGCCGTCGAACTGGACGGCGTCGGCAGTGCCCTCGTGGGGCTGCTGCCCGAACTCCCGCCGGTGCCCGACATGAGCCACCTGCTGCCCGAGGCGCCGCCCTTGGTCGACGAGGCCCTGGAGCGCGTGGTGCCGGAGCCCCTGAGCGCGGCGGCCAGCGTCCAGGAGGCCCCGGGCGTCTGGCCCGGACTGACCGTGGTGGCGCTGGCAGCGGCCGGCTTCGCGCTGCGCCGGACGCGCCTCGACTAGTGCGGCCCCGCCGCAAACGCGACGAACCGGAACCATCCGCCCCACACGGCGTAGAACGACGCCACCGCGCCCGGGAGCCCAGACCGTGCGCGCCGGGCCCAGCCGCGCCGACAGCACCCTCCGCAGCGCCCAGCGCAGCCACAGCGTCTGCACCGGAAAGGATACTGTGGGCGCGGCCGTCGAAGGTCGAGTCCGCCCACGGCCGGAAGAACCGGAACGCGCTGGCCCCAGGCAGGGGGCCGCGAGCGCGGGCATCGACGGGCGAGCCACGCAACGCGACGGCGCCCAGCGTACCTGAGGCGCATCGGCCGTTCCGGAAGCGGTCGGCGGCCTACAGGCTGAACTCGATCCCCTGCGCCAGCGGCAGGTCGCGGCCCCAGTTGATGGTGTTCGTCTGCCGGCGCATGTACTGCTTCCAGGAGTCGCTGCCGCTCTCGCGGCCGCCGCCGGTGTCCTTCTCGCCACCGAAGGCGCCGCCGATCTCGGCCCCGGAGGTGCCGATGTTGACGTTGGCGATGCCGCAGTCGCTGCCGCGGGCGGAGAGGAACTCCTCCGCCTCGCGCAGGTCGTTGCTGAAGATGGCGCTGGAGAGTCCCTGCCGGACGCCGTTGTGCCAGGCCATCGCCTCGTCCGCGTGCTCGTACTCGAAGAGGTACAGGACGGGGGCGAAGGTCTCGTCCTGGGCGAGGGGGAAGGCGTCGGGGCCGCCGGGGACGAAGAAGACGGTGGGCTGGACGTAGCAGGAGCCCAGTTCGGGCATGGCCTTGCCGCCGACCAGCAGTTCGGCGCCCTGCTTCTCGGCCTCGGCGACGGCCGCCTCGAACGTCGCCACGGCGTCGGCGTCGATGAGGGGGCCCATCAGGTTCGTGGCGTCGAGGGGGTCGCCGACGGTGACCTGCTGGTACGCCTTCAGCAGCGTCTCCTGGAACTGCTGCCGGACGTCCTTGTGCAGGAAGACGCGGCGGGTGCTGGTGCAGCGCTGGCCGGCGGTGCCGACGGCGCCGAACAGGACGGCGCGCACGGCGAGGTCCAGGTCGGCGGAGGGGGTGACGAGGATGCCGTTGTTGCCGCCCAGCTCGAGGATGGTGCGGCCCATGCGCTCGGCGACGGCCTTGCCGACGTGGCGGCCCATGCGGCAGGAGCCGGTGGCGCTGACGAGGGGGACGCGGTCGTCGCGCACCAGCAGTTCGCCGACGGGGTGGGCGGCGCCCTGGACGAGGGTGGCGACGCCGGGGTGGCCGTGCTCCAGCAAGACGTCGGCGAGGGTCTTGTGCAGGGCGACGGCGGTGAGGGGGGTCTTCTCGCTGGGCTTCCAGACGACGGTGTCGCCGCACACGAGCGCGAGGGCGGCGTTCCAGCCGTAGACAGCCATGGGGAAGTTGAAGGCGGTGACGATGCCGACGACGCCGAGGGGGTGCCACTGCTCGTACATGCGGTGGTGGGGCCGCTCGGAGTGCATCGTGTTGCCGTAGAGCATGCGGCTCTGGCCGACGGCCATGTCGACGATGTCGATGATCTCCTGCACCTCGCCGAGGCCCTCCTGGAGGCTCTTGCCCATCTCGAGGCTCACGAGCTTGCCCAGGGCGTCCTTGTGATCCCGGAGGCGCTCGCCCCAGGCGCGCACGACCTGGCCGCGCTCGGGGGCGGGCACCATGCGCCACGCCTCGAAGGCGGTCTTGGCGGCGACGATGCAGTCCTCCACCTGCTCGGGGGTGGCGTCGTGGATGGTGGCCAGCAGGGCGTCGTCGATGGGGGTGTGGACGTCGCGCGTGGGGCCGCCGGCGAGGAAGGCGGTGCCGTCGTGGGTGGCGGCGACGGTCTGGGCGGGGTCGATGCCGAGTTCGAGCAGCAGGTCGCCGTGGGCGGTGGCGAGGGTCTGGGTCATGGTCGCCGCACCGGTCGCCAACGTTTGAAAGCCTCGGGCCCTCCCCGGCGCGTGCCCCGGCCGTTGCCCGTTGACTACTTGCAGGAGGACGAGGAGGCGCTGCACGAGTCGGGCCGCCACCCGCTGTCGGTCCTCGACGAGTTGCTGGGGATGTTCGTCCTCCTCGCCGTGCTGGCGGCGGGCACCGCGTGGGCCGTCTTGCGGTTCCTGCCGCAGTTGTGGCTGTACCTGGGGCTCCCGGTGGTGGTGGCCGCCGGCGTGGGCTTCGTCCTGTTCCTGGTGGCGTCCGTGTGGCGGGTGCAGACGAGCCACTACGTCGTGACGCCGGAGCGGACGTACAAGGCGTACGGCCGCATCCGCTTCAACCTCCTCCAGACGACGTACGACAAGGTGACGGACCTGCACGTGCGCCAGAGCGTCTTCGGCCGCCTGTGGGGCTTCGGCACGGTTCGCCTGGAGACGGCGGGCACCGGCATCGCGTTGGAGGGCGTGCGAGACCCGTTCGGCTACAAGCAGCGCATCGAGGACGCCCGCAGCCGGTTCATCCACGCGCTGGTGGCCGAGCACGCGCCGAGCGTGGCGCGGCGGCGGGCGCGGGAGGCCACGGCGTCCACCGAGCCGGACGCGGAGGCATCTCCCGGCCCCGAGCGCGGCGACCTCTGGTCCGGCAACCCCACCCTCGCCTCCTTCCTCGCCAACGGCGCCCGCGCCCTGGTGGCGGTGTTCGTCGCCCTCGTCTTCGCCGTCGGCGGGGCCTTCGGGGAGTCCCGGTTCCTGTTGGCGACGGGGGGCCTGCTGGTCTACGCGGGCCTGGTCCTGGCCTCGGCGTGGATTCGCTACCGCTACACGCGCTACCACGTGGAGGGGCGGGGCGTGGTCGTCACGGCCGGGTGGTTGACGCGGCGCCGCGTGGAGACCACGTACGACAAGGTGACGGACGTCACCGTCTACCAGGGCCTCCTGGCGCGGATGCTCGGCTACGGCAACATCACCATCAACACCGCCGGCAGCAACCAGGCGCCCGTCGTCTTCCAGGGCCTGAAGGACCCGGAGGGCGTCAAGGCGATCATCGACGACGCCCGGCGCCGCCGGGAGGGCCGGGCGTGACGGCCGCGGACGACCCACCCGGCGCGGGCGGGGGTTGGATCCCCGTCCATGACGGAGAGGACGACCCGCCGCCCCGGACCGGCGCGTCGCACCCCCCCGGCTCCGCCGACCCCGCGGCGGACCGCCTGGCGCGGGAGTTCCTGCGCGCCCCCGAGGGGGAGTTGCGGGAGGGCAGCCTCGTGGTGCGGCCGAGCCTGTGGGCGGCGCTGGAGCGCAGCGTCAAGGTGCTGGCGGGCCTGCTGGCCTTCATCATCCCGGCGACGCTGGCCGCCCTGGGCCTGACTGCGGAGACGCCCGGCCCGGAGGCGGGGGGACTGCTGGGGGCGGTGAACCTCTGGCTGACCATCGCCGTGCCGCTGGGCGCCGCCGTCGCCCCCGCCATCCAGCTCGCCTTCACGCGCTACGTGCTCGACGACGAGGGCGTCCGGGAGCGGGTGCAGTTGCTGAGCAAGACGGAGCGCCGCGTGCCGTGGGAGAAGGTGACGGCGCTGCGCCACCGGCACACGATCCTGGACCGCGTCTTCGGCATCGGGCGCGTCGAGGTCGTCGCCTACGGGGAGCGGGGAGCCACCATCCACCTGCTGGGGCTGCGGCACCCCGACCACCTGCGCGGCCTCGTGGCGCGCCGGATGCGGGCTTCGGCCAGCGTGGACCGGCTGCTGGGCAACGACTGACCCAGCGGCGCCCCCTTCGACTCAGGACCGGGCCTTGAGCGGGACCGACAGGGCCTCGAGGTCGACGGCGACCTCGACGGGCACCTCGCCGCGCTCCTGGGCCTTCAGCGCCTCGAAGCGTTGGGCGACCTCGCGCAGCAGGATGTCGCCGAGTTCGGCCTCCAGCCAGGGAAGCAGCACGTTCTCCTCGTACTCGACGTAGTCGTGCAGGGTGGCGGCCACCTCCTCGAGGGCCTTGCGCAGGTCCTTGCCAGTCTGGACGCGCTGGCTCAGCACGTCGAGGGCGGAGCGCAGGGCACCGTTGCGGATCTCCACCTCCTCCAGGCGGGGTTGGTGGATGTCGGCGAGGTGCTCGCGGGCGACGTGCAGGAGGCTCATGTCCTCCGCCTCCAGGTGCGGGACGAGAACGTTGGCGTTGAAGTCGAGGACGCTGGCAGCCAGGGCCTCGACGGGGCCGCGCGTGCTGCTGCGTCCTAGCTGGGCCTTGATGCGGCCCACGAGGTCGCGCACCTCGTCGTGGTCTTCGTGCAGGGCGTTGAGGACGTTGATAACCGTCATGGTGGGATCCCCGTGCGACCCTTGGGGGGCGGGGAATTGGAGGGCCTGCACGGGGGCGGTTGGGGCCGGGGGGACGAAAGGG
>JANQNI010000311.1 GCA_028289805.1 Thermoplasmatota archaeon
GGCGCGCACGACGGCCTGCACGCGCTCCCAGGCGCGGCCCGTGCAGGGTTCGCCGTCGATGACCGCGTGGCTCGGGCCCGCGTCGGCCTCCAGCACCTCAACCGTCGTGTGCGTCGTCAGGGGCGCGGTGCAGACGCTGATGGAGGCGTGGAACGGGATGCGCCGCTCGGGGTCGCGCAGGCCGTGGTACTTGATGAGCCCCTGGATGGGATGGGCCACGGCGCTCGCCTTGCCGGCCGTGCTCACGCCCGCCCCCCCAGGGTGTCCTCATGGACGTAGTCGTCGCCGATGTCCAGGCGCCGCCGCACCTGCCGCTTGAGCTTCTCGCCCAGGCTGAAGAGGAGGTCCGAGAGGGTCTTGTGGACGTCCACGGCCCCCTCCACCAGCGTCCCCGTGACGATGACGTCCGCGCCCGCCCGGATGGCGTCGTGGGCCGCCTCCACGTCGCGGATGCCGCCGCCGACGATGACCGGCACCCGCACCGCGCGCTTGACGGCGCGGATCATGCGCGGGGGCACGGGCGTCTCGGCGCCCGAGCCGGCCTCCAGGTAGACGAAGCGCATCCCGAACATCTGCGCCGCCAGCGCGTGGGCCACGGCGGCGTCGATGTCGTTGGGCTCGATGAGCCTGGCCTTGCCCACCTTGCCCACGGTGCCACCGGGCGCGACGACGATGTACCCCATCGGGATGGGCTCCATCCGCAGCTTGTCGATGACGGGCGCCCCCCGCACCTGCTCCCCCACCAGGAAGCGCGGGTCCGTGCTGTTGAGCAGCTGCATGAACAGCACCGCGTCGGCGTGGGTGCTGACCTGGGTGCTGCCGCCGGGGAACAGGATGACCGGCAGGCCGCTGCGCTTCTTGACCATCTTGACGAGCCGGTCCATCTTGCGCGGGTCGTCGAGGGTGCTGCCACCGATGAGGATAGCGTGGCTGCCCGCGTCCATCGCCGCCTGCGCCAGGTCGGCGGCCTCGCGGGGGCTCTGGTTGTCCGGGTCGATGAGCGTGAAGTGCAGGGGCCCGTGGCGCAGGTGGCGGTATATGTAGTCCTCCACCCACTCGATGCGGGGGGACCGGCGGAAGCGCACGCGGCGGCGACGAGGGGGGCGGTCAAGAAGGTGCCGTGACGGGTGCGGGATGCAACCGGGAGCGGGCAGGGTCTGCCGGAGGAGCAACGCGTCCGTCGACTACGCGAGGGTGACGTTGCCGAAGACCTCGACGCGGGGTTCTCCGGTCCAGACCGCGCGTAGCTCGTAGGTACCGGCCGCGAGGCGGTCGCCGCCGTGCGGCGCATCCCGGTCGGGGTCCGGCTCCGTGTGGCCGTTCCAGGGCTCCGCGTGCGTGTACGTCCCGGCGCGGACCGTCTGCCGGGTCTCGACTGGGAGAACGTACCGGAGGCCCTCGCCGTAGGCGTAGAGGGGGACGCTGCCGCCGGCGTGGAGGACCTCGATGCTCCACGTGGGTCCGTGGGAGGTGGGGCTGGTGTACGTCAGTTCGTCGGGGACCACCAGCGTCATCGTGACGTTCACCCACGCACCCGGCTCCAGCACGTCCCGGTCGAGGGTCAGGGTGGCGGCGGGCGGGGCGGGTTCGAGGCAGCCGGCAAGCAGGGGCAGCAATAGGAACAGCAAGAAGGCACGGGGCACGGAGCGTCCAGGGACCCCATGGACCTTCAGGAAGCGGTTTTCGTCGGGCGTGCGCCCAACGCGGACCTCACAGCAGCGGCCCGAGCGCGTAGGCGACCAGCGCCAACGCCATCCCCACCTTCAGCCCCCGCTGCGCCAGCCGGCAGTCCATCCACGCGAGGGCGGCCGCGCCCACCAGCACCACGTCCGCGGCCAGCAGCGCCACGCCCCACCAGGGACTCCACGGCGCACGCCACCAGGCGAGGGCGGACAGGGCGACGGCGACGTTGACGAGGAAGAACGACAGCAGCAGGGGCGTGGCGGTCCCCGCCACCATCGGCAGCGTCCGGCGCACGGCGCGGTCGGATTCCACGTCCTGCACGTCCTTGAGGACCTCGCGCGCCACGTTGGCCAGGAACGCCATCGCCATGAGGGTCCACAGGGGGGCCCAGCCAGGGTCGGCGAGGGGGACGCCGGTGGCGACGGCGCCGAAGGCGAAGGCGCTGGCGACGAGGGCGGCCACGACGAGGTTGCCCACCAGGGGCGTCGCCTTGAGGCGCCCCTCGTAGAGCCCCAGCACGGCGGCGTTGACGGCGGAGAAGAGGAGGGTGGGGAGGCCGGCGGCGACGAACGCCTCGTAGAGGCCCAGCACCAGCAGGAAGGCGGCGAAGCCCTGCGCCTGGGCGACCGTGACGAGGCCGGCGGGCAGGGGGCGCCCCGGGTGGGCCTCCCGGTCCAGGTCCCGGTCGACGAGGTCGTTGAGGACGTTGCCGAAACCGGTGACGAGGAAGGCGGCGAGGGCGGCGGCGCCGGTGGCGTCGAAGCCGCGCACGACCGCGTCGGGGCCGGCGGCCACGAGGGCCCCCAGCAGCACGGCGACGGCGGCCATGGCGGCGTTGCCGGGCCGCATCATGCGCAG
>JANQNI010000348.1 GCA_028289805.1 Thermoplasmatota archaeon
CTGCCAGTTCATCCCCCACACGGCCAAGCTCGTCAGCATCGAGGACACGCGGGAGGTCAACCTGCCGCACAAGAACTGGATCAAGTCGGTGACGCGCGCCGGCAGCAGCATGGAGGGCGCCGGCGAGATCGGCATGTTCGAACTGCTGAAGGCCGCCCTGCGCCAGCGCCCCGAGTACATCCTCGTGGGCGAGGTGCGTGGCATCGAGGCGACCGTGGCGTTCCAGGCGATGGCCACCGGCCACACGGTCTACTCCACCATGCACGCCGACTCGGCCCGCTCGGTCGTGTACCGGCTCGAAAACGACCCCATCAACATCCCCCGCCTCGTGCTGCAGGCCCTCGACGTCATCGCCATCCAGGCGCAGGTGCGCGTCGGCGGCAAGCGCGCCCGCCGCGTGCGCGAGGTGGTGGAGCTGGTGGGCATGGACCCCGCCACCCGCGAACTGCTGACGAACACGGTCTTCACCTGGGACCCGGCCACGGACGCGTTCCGGTTCAGCGGCCGCAGCTACCTCCTGGAGCGCATCGCCGAGGAGCACAACTGGAGCGCGGCGCAGGTGCAGGAGGAGTTCCAGCGCCGCGTGGACCTCATTGGCAGGATGGACGCCGCCGGCGTGCGCACCGTCGAGCGCCTCACGGGCCTCGTGCGCGCCTACGGCCGTGACCCCGACGGCGTCCGCTCCGCCCTCGCCGGGGCGGGCGGGGCGATGGAGGATGGGGCGACGGGGAACGCGGTGGACGAGGCGGACGGGGCAGACCGTGCGGACGCGGCGTGGGGGGCCGGCCGTGGCTGACCCCCGCCCCTCGGCGGCGGCCCCGGCCGGCGGGCCCGGCGACGGCCTGCCCGCCGTCCACCACGCCCGTCCGTCCGGGTTCGTCCGGTTCGCCCTGCGCCTCTACGGCCCCACCGCCGGACGCCGCATCCGCCACCATCCCGGCCTCGCCCAGAAGCTCGCCCGCGCCGCCGACCCCGTCGTCCCGGTGGCGTACCTGGCCGGCGTCTACCTGCGCGTCACCCTCGCCGTCGCCGCCGGCGCGCTCCTGCTGCTGGCCTACCTCGTGGCCACCGGGGGCGACGGCGACCCCCGCGCCACCGTCGGCGCCCTGCTCGCGGCGCCCCTGATGGGGACGATGGTCTACAGCCACGCCCTCCTGAAGCCCGACCTGGAGGCCGCAGCACGCCGCCGCGACCTGGAGAGCCACCTCCCCTACGCCCTGAACTTCCTCGCCGCCCTCGCCGCCGCCGGGGTGGTGCCCGACGAACTGTTCGGCGCCCTCGGGAAGCAACCCGTCTACGGCCAGGTGGCGCGGGAGGCGAGCCTGATCCACCGCGACACCCGGCTGTTCTCCAAGGACATGGTGCGGGCCCTCGGCGACGCCGCCCGCCGCAGCCCCAGCAAGCAGTTCGAGGAGTTCCTCAGCGGCGCCGTCTCGACCGTCACCTCCGGCGGCGACCTGAAGGCGTACTTCCTGGCCAAGGCGGAGCACTTCAGCACCGAGAACCACCGCAAGCAGAAGGCGTTTCTCGAGTCCATGGGCGTCATGGCGGAGTCCTACGTCGTCGTGGCCGCCGCCGCGCCGCTGTTCCTGATCGTCATCCTGTCCGTCCTGCTGCTCATCAACCAGAGCAGCACGGACCCCCGCCTCCTGCTCAACCTCGTCGTCCTCGGCGCCCTGCCGGTGATCCACGGCGCCTTCACGTACATCCTGCGCACCATGAGGGCCGACTGATGCACGCCGCACCGGAGGCGGGGGCCGCGGGGGGGACCGCCCTGGACGGGCGCCGGTTGTGGCTGCTGGGCGGGGGCGCCCTGCTGGCCGGCATGGCCGCCAGCCTCCTGCACGGCCCCGCGCGCAGCCTCGCCCAACTCGTCCTCGTCGGC
>JANQNI010000349.1 GCA_028289805.1 Thermoplasmatota archaeon
AGCGCGACGGCCTGCGCGACGACGCCCGCCGCCACGTGCGCGTTGCCCACGGCGCCGCGCTGCTGCTCGTCGTCGTGCTCTGCGTTCCGTGGAGCCTCCAAATCCTGGACGGTGACGAGCGCCGCGCCGACGGCGCGTGCGCCGCCGACCGCGTCTGCGAGGGCCGCCTCGACTGGTACACCGCCTGGGGAGCCAGCGGCGGTGCCGCCCTGGCCCCGCTGCAATCCGGCGCGGACGGCGGCTTCTTCGGCAGCACGGCCGACGGCCTCTACGGCGGCGTCCTCCAGGTCGCCCGGACCGGCGAGGCGGTCGGACTGCCCGTCTTCGCCCACGCCGCCTTCAGCCTGCGCGTGCTCGTGGCCGCCGCCTGGACCGTCCACCTCGCCGCCGTCGCCGCCACCCTCGGCCACGTGGTCGCCAGCGCCAAGCCCGCATCCCCGAGCACCCCCCGCGCCCCCGACGCGCCCGACGCACCGAGCGACGCCACCGACGAGGTGGCGGGGGACGCACCACCCCCCACGACGCTCCCCGGCCCCGTCCGGGCCGCCAGCGCCACCCACCTCCTGGGCCTCGGGATGCTCGCCTGGGGCGGCGTCCACCTCCTGCTCCTGCTCGCCTACCAGTGGCGCCCCAGCCACGACGACGCCCTGCTGGACCCCGCCCAGTTCTGGTCGAGCGGCCTCCTCGGCTTCGCCGCCGTCCCCCTCCTGGTCCTGCTGGGCCGCAGCCACGTGCGCCTCCTGCGCCCCGTCCTCCAGGCGCCGAGGGGAGCCGCCCGCCGGCCCGTGCAGTCGGTCCACAGCTTCGACTGAAGCCGTCTTATGCCCGCCCCCGCTCCCGCGCCCTCGTGACCGGCATCCTGTCCGTCCACGCACGCGAGGTCCTCGACAGCCGCGGCAACCCCACCGTCGAAGCGGAGGTCCTCACCGACTCCGGCGCCGTCGGCCGTGCCATCGTCCCCAGCGGCGCCAGCACCGGCACCCACGAGGCGGTCGAACTGCGCGACGGCGGCACCCGCTACATGGGCAAGGGCGTCCGGGGCGCCGTGCGCAACGTCCACGACCAGATCGCCGGCGTCGTGCACGGCCTCGACGTCTTCGACCAGAGCGCCGTCGACGCCGCCATGCTCGAACTGGACGGCACCGCCAACAAGGGCACGCTGGGCGCCAACGCCGTCCTGGCCGTCTCCATGGCCACCGCCCGCGCCGCCGCCGACGAGCTGGGCGTCCCGCCGCACCTCTACCTCGGGGGCCAGAACGGCCGCGTCCTGCCCGTGCCCCTGATGAACATCCTCAACGGCGGCGCCCACGCCGCCAACAACGTCAGCATCCAGGAGTTCATGGTCGCCCCCGTCGGTGCGGACTCGTTCTCCGAGGCGATGCGCGTGGGCGTCGAGGTCTACCACCACCTCAAGAAGGCCCTGAAGGCCGACGGCCTCGCCACCGCCGTGGGCGACGAGGGCGGCTTCGCCCCGAACCTCGACAGCAACGTCGACGCGCTCTCCTACATCGAGAAGGCCACCAAGAACGCCGGCTACGAACTGGGCAGCGACCTCCTGCTCGCCCTCGACGTCGCCGCCACCGAGTTCCACGACGCCAAGAAGGGCGTCTACGACTTCGGCGTCGACGGCAAGAAGAGCGCCGAGGACACGGTCGCGTTCTACGAGGAACTGTGCGACCGCTTCCCCATCCTCAGCATCGAGGACGGCCTGGGCGAGGACGACCACGACGGCTGGGCCCACCTCACCAAGAAGCTCGGCGACCGCTGCCAGCTCGTCGGCGACGACCTGTTCGTCACGAACCAGCAGCGCCTGGCCGCCGGCATCAAGGACGGCGAGGCCAACTCCATCCTCATCAAGGTCAACCAGATCGGCACCCTCACCGAGACCCTCGACGTCATGCGCACGGCCGAGGACGCCGGCTACAGCAACGTCGTCAGCCACCGCAGCGGCGAGACCGAGGACGCCTTCATCAGCCACCTCGCCGTCGCCACCAACGCCGGCCAGATCAAGACCGGCGCCCCCTGCCGCAGCGACCGCGTCGCCAAGTACAACGAGCTCCTGCGCATCGAGGAGGGGCTCGGCGACGCCGCCGTCTGGCGCGGGGTCGACACGTACCGCCGGTTCCTCTGAGGTTCCCCGTGCGCGCCCTCCTGCTCCTGTCGTTGGCCCTGCTGCCGCCCCTCTCCGGCTGCTTCGGCTGCGAACCCCTGCTGGAGGTCCGCAACTGCCTGGAGGCCCAGTGCGCGCCCAGCGACGACGCCGTGGAGGTCGCCTGGGGCGCCGCCGACGCCGAGGCGTGGCCCGACGTCGACGCCCTCCTGCGCGCCACGACCCTCGGCGACCACGAGCACCAGCAGTGGACGCGGGAGCGGGAGGACGCCTTCTGGGCC
Organism: Thermoplasmatota archaeon; assembly: GCA_028289805.1. Taxonomy (GTDB): domain Archaea; phylum Thermoplasmatota; class E2; order JACPAO01; family JAHFTW01; genus JANQNI01. The sequence continues at coordinate 2,392 of JANQNI010000349.1, forward strand.
CACTACGGCGTGGACGGCGACGAGCGGGAACTCATCGTCCTGCTGGACGGCGAGCGGTTCCGGGTGCGGGTGCTGACCTGTGACTGAAGCCCCCGACGCCCCCGCCATCCGCATCCGCGGCCTGCGCAAGCACTACGGCGACAAGCACGCCGTCGACGGCCTCGACCTGACCGTCGAGCAGGGCGCCTTCTTCGGCCTCCTGGGCCCCAACGGCGCCGGCAAGACCACCACCATCGGCACCCTCACCGGTCTCGTGCGGCCCACCGCCGGCACCGTCGAGGTCTTCGGCCGCGACTGCTGGCGCGACCCCGCCGCCGCCCGCCGCCTCATCGGCGTCTGCCCCCAGGAGCCCAACTTCGACGACTTCCTGGGGCTGGAGCGCATCCTCGCCTACCACGCCGGCTACTTCGGCGTGCCCTACGCCAAGGCCCTCGACCGGGCGCGGGACCTGCTGCGGTTCTTCGACCTGCACGACTACCGCCAGAAGCGCAGCAGCACCCTGTCCGGCGGCATGAAGCGCCGGCTGCTGCTGGCGCGGGCCCTCATGCACGAACCCCGCCTCCTGGTGCTGGACGAACCCACCGCCGGCGTCGACGTGGAACTGCGCCGCGGCCTCTGGGAGCACGTGCGCCGCCTCAACGAGGAGGAGGGCATCACCGTCCTGCTCACCACCCACTACCTGGAGGAGGCGGAGGCGCTGTGCGACAGCGTGACGGTCATCGACCAGGGCAAGGTCGTCGAGTCCGGCAGCCCCGACGACCTGCGCGCCAAGTACGGCGTCCGGCGCGTCGTCGTCACGCCCGAGCACGTCCCCGACGGCGTCGAGCCCGCCGAGTTCGGGTTCCGGGTGGACGACCGCGGCCGCTGCGTCCTGGAGTCCACGGACCCCACCGCGTCCATGCGTGGACTGCTCCGCTGCCTGGACGATGCCGGCGTCGAGGTGCTGGACCTGGAGGTCACCCAGAGTCGGCTGGAGGACGTCTTCGTGGAACTGACCCGGCGCGGCACCCTCCGCGCGCCCGACGGGGTGGGGCCGTGAACCCCCAACTCCTCGGCACCCTCCTCT
>JANQNI010000353.1 GCA_028289805.1 Thermoplasmatota archaeon
GCGTGGAGCACCCACAGCATCACCGAGGTCGTCACCGACGCCGCCGCCAACCACCTCACGGGCAAGCGCATCGGCCTCTCCACGACGGCCCAGCACACGCACAAGATGGAGGAGGCCGCCAACATCCTGCGCGCCCACGGCATGGAGCCCGTCATCGGCCTCGGCGACGCGCGCACCAAGATGCCCGGGCAGCTGCTGGGCTGCAACGTCATGGCGGCCACCAAGCTCCTGGACGTGGACGAGTACCTGTTCGTCGGCAGCGGCGACTTCCACCCCCTGGCCCTCGCGCTGGAGACCCACAAGCGCATCGTCGGCGCCTGCCCCTACACCAACACCATCAACGCCTTCGACGAGCCGAAGCACAAGATCCTCAAGCAGCGCTACGCCGCCATCGGCAAGGCACAGGAGGCGGAGACCTTCGGCATCGTCATCAGCACCAAGGGCGGCCAGATGCGCTTCCGCATGGCCCGGAAGATCCTGGAGAAGCTGCGCAAGCACGGCAAGAAGGGCTACCTCATCCAGAACAAGCAGATCAGCCCCGCCGACCTGCTCTACTTCCGCCACCTCGACGCCTTCGTCGGCGTGGCGTGCCCCCGCGTCCCCATCGACGACCAGGGCCGGTACGACAAGCCCTTCCTGACGCCCCAGGAACTGGACATGGTTCTGGGCATCAAGCCGATGGACACGTACGTCTTCGACACCTACGCCGCCAAGTCGCGGTAGGTGGACGGCGAAGAAACGGCGGTGGGCGACGGCGGGACCCTCGGCCGCGAACGGGGCACACACCCCGCTGCGCGGACGCGCCCGACGTCCGAGCAGCCGCTCGGCGGGCAGCCCCCACCCTGCCCTACACGTCCTCGTACGGGCGTGCCTGGTCCGGTCGTCCCTCCAGCACCGGCAGGACGAGTCGGGTCTCGCCTGCGTGGACGCTGGCCTGGACCTCCACCTGGGCCTCGGGGTTGTTGGTGTTCTCGGGGCCCAGGAGGCGCAGCTCCAGTCGCAGGACGCTGCCAGCCTCGGCGACCCACTCGCGGGGCTGGAAGTCCATGTCGTACTCCACGGCCTCGCCGACGGGGACGGGACGATACGTCTCGTAGCTGTCGCGCAGGGCGCTGTTGCGCTGGGCGAAGCTGACGCGGACGTCGTCGTCGTAGAGTTGCGCGCCCCAGAATGCGTTCTCCTGGTCGATGGTGGCCGTGAGGCGCAGTTCGGGGACGCCCGCGAGGTACAGGTCCTCCTGCAGGGGGGCGCTCTGGAAGACGAGCAGGGTCTCGCCCTCATCCAGGGCCGTGGAGCGGGTCTGGAGGGCTAGGTCGTCGGCCTCGGCGGGCTGCGTGGAGAGGGCACCGTCGGCGTGGAGGAACCAGGACTGGGGCGTGGCGCCGAGGGGCGGCCAGTGCGTGTCGCCCCGCCACGTGTCGAGGTTGGTGACGACCTCGACGACGGGGCCGTCCAGGATGCCCGTGTCGATGCCCTTGAGGTGCTCGTCGAACCACGCCAGCTCGTGCAGTTGCCAGTCGGGGCGCTGCGGGTTGCTGTGGGCCCACTGGCCGAAGAACCCCTTCTTGACACCGGGAATCTCGTTGAAGAAGTTCAGGGCCTGGCTGGGCTTGACGTTGCCGTCGGTGAAGCCCTGGCTGTACAGCACGGGCGCCTCGATGTTCTGGACGCGGGCGCTGAAGTTGCGGTCGTGGTAGAAGCTCGTGTAGAGCCCGTCGGTGCGGTAGCTCTCGGCGATGACGGGCGGGTCGGTGCAGCCTCCCCGGGCGGTGGCGGTGGCCCAGGCGAAGCCCCCGGCGGCGTTCTGGGGCAGGACGCCGCCGATGCCCTCGTAGGCGCCGGCGCTGCCGCTGCTCTCGCCGTTGGGGACGCCGCCGAAGTGCCAGTCGAAGTAGGGGTCGGTCAGACCGGCCACGGCGACCACGGCGCCCAGGTTGGGGGGTGCCATGACGGCGGCCTGGATGGGGGTGGTGCCGGGGTAGCTGACGCCCACCATGCCGACGTTGCCGTCGCTCCAGGGCTGCTCGGCGATCCACTGCACCAGGTCGTACTGGTCCTGCTGCTCCTCGGGGCCCCAGACGGTGACGCAGCCACCGGACTCGCCGAAGCCGCGCACGTCCGCGACGGCCACGGCGTAGCCGCGCTCGACGTAGAAGTCCCGGTAGAAGGTGCCGCCCAGGGGGCGGTCGAGGTGGCTGTAGGGGGTGCTGTGGAGGATGGTCGGCCAGGGCCCCTCCCCGCCGTCGGGCAGCCACCACTCCACGAACAGGTTGACCTCGCCGGCGCCCGCCACGTAGGTGGTCAGGCGCTCGCCGACGGCGTGGACGGGTTGGCTCAGGGCGTCCGCGTCCATGGCGACGTATCCGGGCACGGCCGTCGCCGCGGGGTCCGACGGAGCCTCGGGCGCGGAGCCGTCGCCGCCGGACAGGCATCCGGCGAGCGCGGTGGACAGCAACAGCAGGGGCAGGAGACGCATCAAGGCGCAGGCGGCACCCGACGCGAAAAAGGTTGCGTGGGCGGTCTGGTGCGGGAAGCCCCGGCGACAGCACCGGAGGCCCGGGGGTGCGGGAGCGTCCGCAGGACACGAACAGAGGGCCGCCCGACCCTGCGGGGCGCGTGCCCTCCGGTTGCATAGGTGCTTATACGACTGGAGGGATGGATTGCTCGTGGAAACGACCGCCACGCACCGCTTCGTGATCCTGGCGCTCCACGTCGCGCACCAAGGCGACGACGAGTTGCAGGCGGAGGAGCAGGATGCGCTGGCGGCGGCGGCGCACGCGTTGGGCATCGCGGCGGGGGTCTCGCCGGACCAGGTGCAGCAGATGGTGCGCGACGCGGCGCGGGCCTACGAGGCGGCGGTGGCGGAGGGGCGCGTGGACCGGGAGGTGCGGGATGCGATGATGTCCCTGGGCATCTTCAAGTCCGAGATCCGCCGGTCGGTGCTGTTGCACCTGCGCGGGGTGGCCAAGGCGCACGGCGGCGTCAACGTCGACGAGCACGAGTTGTTGACGAGCCTGCGCGACGCGTGGGACGTGGACCTGACGGCCAAGTCGTAGCGGCGCGGGCCTACGTGAAGCGGGGCCGCAGGGGCCGGTACCCCATCAGGAGCCCACCCAGGCGACGTGTTCGTCGTGGACGTGGGCGAGGCCATGGCGGGCGAGGACGCCGAGTTCCTGGTCGAGTCGTTCCGGCGCCTCGTAGAGGCCGACGAGGTCGTGGCGGGGCACGGGGCGGCCGGCGGTGCGCAACGTGTAGAGGGTCTTCGGGTTCAGCATTCGTTCACCTTGCTAGGAATCCAATGGTCCTCGCAGGGACTTGGCATTGCGGTCCCGACTCTATAGAGAAGCACGTGGGGGCGGCGAACCTACTGCCCGCGGCTCTCCCCCAGCACCCAGCCGGCGGCGATGAGGTGGGCGAGGCGCAGGGGCTCCGGCAGCAGGCCCCGCACCCGGCACAGGTCCACGAGCGTCACGGCGTCGGCCGCGTCCAGGCCCACCGGCACCAGCGTCATGCCGTCGTGGCGCACCTGCCGCGCCTCGTTGGCCGCGATGCGGCGCCACTTGTGCACGCCGCCGGGCACGGCCCCCGCCAGGAGGGCGTCCCGCATCGCCGCCCAGTCCTGCGCGCCGCGACTGACGGCCACAACGGGGCGGTCGAGGGCGTCGTGCAGCGCGTCCAGGTCGAGGGTGTTGAAGCCGGCGACCGTGCTGTTCTGGGTCAGCACCGCGACGACGTTGGGGAAGATGTGGGCGCGGCGCGCCACGTCCGCGAGGACGTCGGTGGCGTCGTCGCCGTCCCGGTCCACCTCCGCGTGCAGGACGGCCTCCACGTAGCCGCTGGCCGCGCGCGTCACGACGCCGACGACGGGGACGCGGCCGTCGCCCGGCGTGAAGGGGCCGTCGTCGAAGCCCAGGACGCGGACCTCCGGCTTCCAGCGCACGCACCCGGATGGGCGCTGGACCTACGAAAAGCCGCCCGAAGGGGACGCCAGGTGGCTCGTGTCGTTGACGCGCCGCACCGTCCAGCCGTCCCCGTCCGTCTCCAGGTGCGTGATGTTGGCGTTGTCCTGCGGGAACCGACCCATCGCCGTCAGGGGCAACCCCAGCAGCGTCGTCACCAGGACGCGGTTGATGCGACCGTGCGCCACCACCGCCACGCTGCCCGACGCCACCTCGTCGTGCAGGCGCCGCGCGAACGCCTGCACCCGCAACCGGGCCAGGACGGGGCTCTCGCCGCCGGGAAACGGCGTGTCCACGAAGCCCAGGTCCCACGCGTCCAGGACCTCCTGCACCTGCAGCCGCACCTCCGGCAACCGCTGGCCGCACAGGGAGCCGAAGTCCATCTCGTACAACTCCGGCACCACCTCCGGCGCCAGGGTGCCCCCCGTCGCCTCCACGAGGCCCTGCGTCGTCTGCCGCGCCCGCGTCAGCGGACTCGTGTAGAGGGTCCCCAGGGGGGTGCTGGAGAACGCCGAACCCAGCGCCGCGGCCTGCTGGAGGCCCAGTTCCGACAGGGACGCGTCGACGCGCGGACCCTGGATGACCTGGTCCGCGTTGCAGGTCGTCTGCCCGTGGCGCAGGACGTAGAGGTGGCCCACGAGTCCCCTTGGCACCTGGGGGAGGATTACCCTTGCGGCATGCACCCCGCCACGCCCCCTTAAAAGCCAGACTCAGAGTCCGAGGCCGTGCGCCGCGCGGAGCTGGAGGCCCGACTGGAGACCGTCCCCGACTTCCCCGAGCCCGCCGCCGCCCTGGAGCAGTACCAGACCCCCGCCCCCGTCGCCGCCCACCTGCTCACCCTCGCCCGCGACGACGGCTGCATCCGGGGCAAGCGCGTCGTCGACCTCGGCTGCGGCACCGGCATCCTCGCCGCCGGCGCCGCCCTGCTCGGCGCCAGCGAGGTCACCGGCGTCGACGTCGACCCCGAGGCCCTCCGCGTCGCCCAGGAGTCCGCCTGGGCCCTCGACGTGGACGTCCACTGGCACGCCAGCGACCTGCACGCCTGGCAACCCGACCACCCGTACGACACCGCCGTCCTGAACCCCCCCTTCGGCGCCCAGACGCCCGGCGCCGACCGCGTCTTCTACACCCGCGCCCGCGACGCCGTCGCCGACCAGGGTGGCACCGCGTGGTTCCTGGCACAGCCCAAGACCGAGCGGTTCCTGGCCCGCTGCGCGCACGAACTGGGCGCGACCCTGGAGCGCGTCGCCACCTGGGACTACCCCATCGAGGCCCGCTTCTGGTTCCACGACCGCACCGTGCAGACCCTCCCCGTCGGCGGCTACCGCATGGGATGGGACTGAAGAACGCCGGCGTTTGCTCCACAAACCTAAGGACCCACCGTCGGCTCGTTCACTCGTGGTCGGTGGCAGCCCTGCCGCCACGTGGAGACACCGAGCATGGATGAGGCCCCCACCAAGAGCGACGTCAACATGGAGGAAAGACCGGAGGACGAGGAGGTCAAGGAGAAGGCGGAGGACGCCAGGGACCAGGCGTACGAAGAGGCCCCCGACATCGAGCCTGAACTGAGTGATTCCGAGATTTGCGGCCTGGACGGAATCGCGGAGCTCCCAGATCTTGAGCATAGCAAGGCGGCGGTCAAGGTCCCCACCGGCCAGCCGGAACTTGAAAACGACGGCAGGGTGAAGACGAAGGCGAAGCGGGTCGGCGTGCGCCGCAAGGACTGAGGAGGAAGCGGGCTTGCGCGGGGCATTGATGATGGTCTTCTCGCTGTTGGTATCCGGCTGCGTCACGGAACCAGACGAGACGGTCCCGGAAACCACGCCCCCTCCGTCCATCGAGCGGTACCTGAACCTGAACGATTGCACGGGGTTCCAGGCCGACCAGGTCTATCCCCCAGGGACCAACCCGGGCACGCCCCCCGCGGGCTGGACGGTCCGGGAGGATGAGGAATCCATCGTCCGATTGCTGGCCTGGACCTGTGATCACGTCGGATTGCACGACCTGGAGCGTCCAGCCACCCTGATGCTGGAGACGGCCAACGACGCTCGGCCCCCCGAGCCTTGCATTCCCTCGAACCGGATGCGATCGAGTTACGTCCTCAACGCACTCACGGACGAACCGACCCTGGCGGACCTCTTGTACCGGGAGTACGGGTTGGCGACCACGCTCGTGGAGCTCCACGCGGAGACCACGACAGGCTCCAAGACCTTCACTTGGAAGACAGAATCGGGCTCCTCCTCTCTGGAAGTGTTCTCGGAACAGGCGGGCAACACGTCGACGACCCAATTCCGCCACATCGCATGGGAGACCTCAACGGGCATCGCACTGATGACCGTCAAACAGACGTACTCCACCCACTACGCATCCTTCCGACCCGCTCACGGAAGCTTCCAAGACCCCCACCTGATCGGAGTGGAAGGCGCGTTTGCCGGCACAGCCAACCTGAGCCAGGCGGGGACATGGCTGGGCCACATCGAACTTCGGGGGGAGGGATGCACCTGATACGCGCCTATCGCGCGGCATTGCTGACGCTCCTGGTTGCCCCCACCGCGCTCGCCACGCCGGTAGGGTTCGAGGCGCCGGCCACGTTCGACATGGAAACGGGCTCCATCCAGTCGGGCGTGGTCCTGCTCGCATTCCGCTCCGGCTCGGATTGGCAACTGGAGGCCGAGAGCAGCGAGGTGGGTTCGTTCCTGCGTCATCGGTACGTGGATACGACCGCGCTTGGCGTCCCGGGTCAGCCCATGCACATGACGGTCCCCGAGCAGCCGCAGCCGGCAGACTGGCGCACGCTGTCGCTTGCACCACGCGACGGCGTCTCGACGCTGCTCGTGCGTGCGGACACCCTCACCGGGACCCTCCCCGCGTCTGCAGCGTCCTTGAGCATCGGCCGCGGAACCATCAAAGACTACTGGGACCAAACATGGTGGACGGGCGCGGTGCGCGGGGACGTCAGCGTGACCGACCACGTGGTCTTCGAGCCACGAAACGGCCCCGCCAACCTCACGTTCTCTGGACTCCGTTCCATCGAGTGGGTCCACGCGGACTCGTCCTGCACGGGCGGCGACGCCTGTCCGGAGGCCGACGATTCGGGGTACTTCGTGGACCACATCGAACAGTTCCTCTCCTCCGGCACCGCCACCCTCACCGGAACCCCAGACTTCGTGGCGTTCCTGGGCCCCATGGACCTCTCGTTCCAGGGCACGGCGCGCCTTCCGGGCGCTGCGGGCACGCTGGAGTGCGAGAACTGCACGGTGGAGGACGACACCCTCGTGGTCCACGGCGCCCTGAACCTCACGGACCTGCGCGCGTCGCAGGGGGGCTTCACGGCGGAGTTGACGGGGACGTACTCGGTGCGCGTCAACGAGTCGCCGCTGGGCTTCGTCTCCAGTGCGGGGGCGGCGGTGGCGACGGCGGCGGTGCTGGCGGGCGTGGCGTTGCTGGTGAAGCTGCTGTGGCCCCTGGTGTCGAAGCAGATCCTGGACCGGCCCCTGGAGCAGGAGACGCGCCGCCTCGTCTTCGAGGCCATCGAGTCGAACCCTGCGGTGACGCACCGGGAGTTGATGCGCGTGACGGGGCTGGCCAACGGGACGGTGACGCACCACCTGGCGATGCTGGAGCGGACGCGCAAGGTGCGGTCGTGGCTGCGGGGCCGCAAGCGGCACTACGCGGTCGCGTCCCTGTGCCCGGACGTGGCACTGCGGCGCCGGGTGGAGGAGGACACGGAGTTGGCGCAGTTGCGGTCGTTCGTGGCCGCCGAGGGCGTGGTGTCCCCGACGGGCGTGGAGCGGTGGGGGCAGGAGCGCTTCGGCTGGGCGCGGTCGACGGCGCAGGCGAAGGTGGAGCAGCTCTCCGAGGTGGGCCTGGTGGAGCGGGTGCCGATGGGGCGCCGCCGCTGGTTCCGCGCCGCGTAGCCGGGCAGAGGGTTGGCTTCAGGCTGCGATGCCGCGGCGGCCGCGGGGGGCCTTGGTGGGCTTCTTGCGCAGCCGGGCGGCCTGCTGCTGCTTGGTGGGGATGCGCAGGTCGTGGACGAGGCGCAGGGGCCGGAGCATCAGCAGGACGTACTTGCCGAGGTCGACTTGGTACCAGCGGTGGCCGAGGTAGGCGCTGTCGGGGAAGGCGTGGTGGTTGTTGTGCCATCCCTCGCCGAAGGCCAGGACGCCGAAGAGGGCGTTGTTGCGGGCGGTGTCGGGGCTCTCGTAGGGCCGCGTGCCGACGGTGTGGCAGATGCTGTTGATGCTCCAGGTGATGTGGTGCACCAGGAAGACGCGCACGACGCCGCCCCACAGGAGGGCTTGCCAGAAGGCGCCCCAGGTTCCGACGACGGCGAGGCCGACGAGGCCGGGCAGGACGATGCTTGCGACGACCCATGCGAGCTGGGTCTTCTCGAAGAAGCGGACGACGGGGTCGCGCATGAGGCGTTCGTGGCCAGGGCCGCTGTGGACGAGGTTGCCCTTGGCGAGCCAGCCGAAGTGGCTGTGCCAGAGGCCGTCGAGGGGGCTGTGGGGGTCGCCGGGCTTGTCGCTCAGGGCGTGGTGGCGGCGGTGGGTGGCGGCCCAGGAAGCGGGTCCGCCTTCGATGCTCATGGCGGCCATGGCGAGCAGGACGGCGCGCACCGGCGCGGGGGCCTTGAAGGCGCCGTGGGCGGTCATGCGGTGGTAGCCGAGGGTGATGCCAAGGGTGGCGAGCGCCTGGAGGCCGACGAGGAGGCCCAGGTCGAGCCAGGTGACGTGGCGGCCCCACAGGAGGGCGATGGCGAGGATGGTGAGGGCGAAGGGGACGACGGCGGCCAGGATGACCGCGGTGCGGTGGCCGCGGTGGTGGCCGATGAAGGGGTAAGTGGCGTCGACGCCGGCGGGGGGCGTCGCCTGGGACGTGGTGGACATGGATGATGCTCCGGTCGGGGCGAGCGCGGCATCCCGTGCGCTGCCCTCGGAGCATTGAAACCCGGGGCCCTACTAAACGGCCAAGTGGGCCCCCCGGGCCCTGGTGTGCTGGAGGAAACCCGGTGTCCGAACCAAAACCCATGGACGAGAACGTGGACCTGCTGGGACGGCTGGAGTCGTTCCTGGAGGAGCAGGCGGTGGGCCACAGGCACGCCATGGAGGAGGTCGTGGCGTGGTTGCAGCGCGCGGGGAGCCTGGAGCGGGAGATCCACCGCAGCGTGGCGAGCCTGGGCAGCATCTTCCAGAAGTGGAGCTTCGAGATCCTGTTCCTGCTGCGCATTCGGGGGACGCTGCGCTTCAACCAACTCAAGGAGGAGTTGACCTCGGTCCAGCACAAGGGCGTGGTGGGGCGCATCAAGGAGGCGGCGGGCGTGGGCAGCCGGACGCTGTCGGAGCGCCTGAAGGACCTGGAGGCGCACGGCCTCGTCCACCGGGAGGCGATCGCGGAGGTGCCGGTGCGGGTGGAGTATTCCCTGACGGACAAGGGCCGCCGCTTCGGCGACCTCATCATGCCGGTCATCGCGTACCTGCGCATGAGCGAACTGCACGACGCGTAGGGGCCGCGGGACACCGCAGGGCCGGGTCCGCCACGAGCCCCACCATTTCTACAGAGCAGCAAGGGGAAAGCAGGTGGCCCGCCACGCGCAGGGCCCCCCGTGGCCGCGCCGGGGCTGAAACGCCGCATCCTCGTCCCCCTGGCGTGGGCGCTCGTGCCGACGCTGGTGGTGCTGCTGGCCGTCGGCGTCTTCC
>JANQNI010000357.1 GCA_028289805.1 Thermoplasmatota archaeon
CATGGACGAGTTGGCGGCGATGGTGGAGCAGGGGCACGACGCGGCCGTCGTGTTCTTCGTCAACCGCGCCGACTGCGACCGGTTCACGGTGGCGCGGGACATCGACCCCGCCTACGGGGCAGCGTTCGACCGCGCCGTGGACGCGGGGGTGCGGACGATTCCCCTCGGGATGGAACCGGACCTCGACGGGTGGCGGGTGCGGGGCGTGCTGCCCGCAACCTGAGCGGCTCGTTTCCCCCGCCCCCCGTGGTCGGTCGTATTGGGGTGCGGCGTCGATACGGCAGGACCGTGCACGCACCGTGGCCCCCCGCCTGCGTCCGTGGCATCGTCCTCATCGCAGCCACGGCCCTCTGGACCACCGGCCCCCTGGCGCTCCCGCTGGCGCTGCTGGGGATGTGGTTCATCCGGCCGAGCCGGGGCGAGGCGCAGCCAGACGAAGCGCCGCGCTGGGCCGGACCGGAAGGCAGAGGGACGCGCCGGATCAGAAGCCGAAGCTGATTTTTGCCCAGTCGCCGCAGACCTCGTTTTCATCACCGACATCCCCGGGTGCTGGGCGTGGCCTTGGGCGGAGGGATGACTGGAGCAGACGGTGCGGGCCGCTGAGCTTGAGGGGAGTGGAGAGTGTGGAGAATACCGCCATAATCTGAGTGACATTGACTCGGCGGTCCGCCAGGGGGGTCAAATTGACCCCATAGTTATGCCCTACAGTTGCATTCCGAGGCGTGTGACCCAAGCTCTTGAATCGCCTTGGACGCCCACCATCCTACTAGCGTCCATCGTTATCAGCGCTCTCTACACCATTGGCCCCTGGGCACTCCCAGTCGCAATCGTGGGAATGGTGTTCATCCGGTGGCCCCACCGGAGCAAAGGGAAGAGAAAGGAAGAGGACTAGCCGGGACGCCTAGAACCCGAACGAGATCTTGCCACCCTTCTTGAGTTGCTCAAGGGCGGACTCGTTGGCCTTCTCGATGGCCTTGGGGTCGCTGATGTTCTGCCGGGCGCGGGTGTTGATGTCGCCGATCTCCTTGCGGCGGGCGGCGTACTCGGCGGCGCGCTCGCCACGGACGGCCATGACCTTCTCGCGCAGCTCCATCGCCTTGTTGTGGTAGTCGTCCGCCTTGGTCTTCAGGGCGATGAACTCCTGGTGCTTCTTGTCCGCCTCGGAGGCGATGGTGCGGACCTCCTTGACGGCGGCGACGAACTTGTCGTGGTGCTCGTTGGCGACCTTCTGGATGGCGACGACCTTCTCGTGCTCCTCGTCGGCCTTGGAAAACAGTTCGTCGATGGCGGCGTCGGTGTCGGAGAGGTCGACGTTGGCGGCCTTCTGCTTGCCGAGCTCGGCCTCGAGCTGGGCCAGTTCGGCGCGCTTGCGGCGCACGTCGTCGACGAGCTCCTTCTCCTTGGCGGGGCCGAGGACGGTGGTCTCCTGGCGCTCCAGGGCGGCCTGAATCTCGCCCTTGAGCTTGCGCACGCGCAGGGGGAGGCTGCGCTCGATGGCGCCGGCCTTGCCCTTGCGCTGGGCGATGAGGGCCTTGGCCTGGTCCTGGTAGGAGTTGCGAAGCTCCTTGTGCTTCTTCATCTCCTCGTTCTTGCGGTCGCGGGCCGTCTTCTGGTCCTCGATCTCCTTCGCCTTCTCGCGGCGTTGGTCGTTGAGGAGGTTGCGCGCGTCGCGGGCCTCGCGGGCGAGGTCGTTGAACTCGTTGCGCTGGTCGAGGAGGCCGTGGAACTTGTCCTGCAGGTTGCGGACGTCCACCTGCTCGGCGGGCTTGTCGTCGGCCTTGGCCTCGGCCGGGGCGTCGGTCGTGGTCTGGGCCTGGGTGGTTTGGGTCTCCTCGGCGGTCATGGCGCGCACCTCTCGGGGTGGCCGCCCAGCCAGGGCGCTAAAAAAACGCTTCCGTGGTGCTCCCTGAAAACTCAAGGGGGATGGGAGGAGGGGGGAAGGGGCACTGGGGCGTCCTGGGACCCTACTCGGCCGGGTACACCTGCACGCGGACGCGGTTGCTGCCCTCGTCGGCCAGCCAGCGGAAGACGACGGCGCGGGCGCTGCGCGGCGGCACCTCGACGGTCTCCTCGTCGGCCTCCTCCCCATCGAGTTGCAGCACGACGCGGAAGCGCAGGGTCTCGGCGTCGCTGTCGTTGGCGAGGGTGGCGGTGGTCGTGACGACGTCGTTGGCCTGGGGGTTCTGCGGCTCGTGGCGGACCTCGCTGAGGCGCACGGGGACGCCGCCCCGGGCGGGCTTGGCGCTGCCGTCGCCCGCGGTGACGACGCGGACGCGGGCCCGGGAGCCCTTGCGGGGCTTGCTGCGGCCGTCGTCGGCGATGGGCACGACGTTCAGGGTGACCTCGCCGCGCTCGCCCTCGGCCATGTCGTCGGGGAGTTGGACGCGCAGGGTCCCCTCGAGGGTGCCACCACGCTGGTCCTTGCCGGCCAGGGCGAGTTCCCGCTCCTCGCCCGCATCCATGAGGGGGTCGAGGGCGCTGCCGTCCTCGCCGCGCAGCAGGACGCCCGCCTTGACGCCGGGGTCGCGCTCGAAGCTGGCCAGGGCGCCGCGGAAGCGCTTGCGGCGGTTGCGGACCTCGACCTGGAACTCCGCGGTCTCGCCGGGGCGGGCGGTGAGGGTCTTGGGGGTGACGCGGACGGCCACCCAGCGGCTGCCCAGGAGCGCCAGCAGCAGGAAGACGACGACCAGGACGAGCAGCAGAATCAGGGCCAGCAGGACCAGTTCCGCCCAGTCGCCGAAGGCCTCGTCGAAGCCCATGGCCTCGGCGGCGGGGGTGAGGAAGTCGAGGCCGGCGACCGGTTCGCGCTCCTCCTCTTCCTCGGGTTCGGGCTCGGGCTCGGGCGTCGGCTCGGGCTCCTCCTCTTCCTCGGGGGCGAAGGGCAGCTCCAGCCGCTCGACGACGACGCCGGCGCTGGCGGTGGCGTTGCGGTCGGAGACGACCTCGACGACGGTGGCGTACTTGCCCGCCTCGGCGTCCCGGAGGGTGATGGTGAGGGTGACGTTGGCGGTGGCGCCGGGGTCGAGGGTGACGTTGGCGACGTCCAGGGCCTGGTCCTGCTGGGCGTCGTCGACGACGGTGTCGCCCACCTCGTCGACGAGGGGGTCCACGAGGTCGAGGCGGTAGGTGTCCACGTCGGTGCCGGTGTTCTCCAGCAGGAGGGTGAAGGTGGTCGTGGCGGCGGCGTCGTAGGTCTCGACGGTGTCGTCGGTGACGTTGCGGGTGCGCTCGACCGTGTCGTCGGCGGCCTCGGGACCGGACAGGGCGGCCTCACCCGCGTCCAGTTCGCGGGGGACGTCCTCGACCACGACCGCGCCGACGACGGCGAGGACGGCGCCGGCGACGATGTCGGGGCGCACGAACGCGTAGGGGCGGCTGGCGTTCTGGTCGGCGTTGGGAGCGCCGTCGGTGACGGTCTGGCTGCCGGGTACGCCGGCCCCGCCGGAGGAGGTGTGGCTGGCGTCGGCGACGAGGTTCGTCAGCAGGTCCCCGCCGCTGACGCCGGTGTCGGCGCGGGTGAAATTGAAGCGGAGCAGGTCGCCGTCGCGCACGAGGGTGGTGTTGGCGGGGGCGGCGCCGAGGGTGGTCCCGGTCGCGCTGGCGGCGACGGTGGTGCCGTTGGCGGTGCTGTCGAAGACGCTCGTGGGGCCCGCCTCGACGGTGAACTCGACGTTGATCTCGGTGGCGTCGTCGCCCGTGCCGGCGGTCTGGACGATGACGGCGTAGCGGGGTCCGAACTCCTCCACCCAGACGGCGGTGATGTCCACGCGGTCCACGGCGCCCGCGTCAGGGTTGTACGTGACGCCCTGGACGCAGGGGGGAGCGCAACTGATGGTCGTGTCCGCGTCGCCTGCGGGGTCGGTCAGTTCGGGGTCGGAGGCGCTGCCGGCGGAGACGCCGGGGGCGAGGAGGACGGCGGCGAGCAGCGCGGCGAGGAACCAGGTTCGGGACATACGGCTCACGGGGGCGCTTGGCGGGGCCAAGCGGTTCTGGTCGCGCCCATGCGCCGCCGATATAAATATGAAAAGAGTGGCGTTCGCGCGCCCATGGCGGACCCCGAACTCGTCCAGAAGCTGCTGAGCGTCCTTGATGAACTGGAGGCGCGCTTCCAGGAGGGGACGATTCCCCTGCGCGAGATGACCGCGTACGTCGAGGAGAAGGGCATCAGCCACCTGGACGGCTACCTGCGCCGCTGTGGCGCCCTGGACTACCAGAGCCCGAAGCGGTTCTTCCAGCAGGGCCCGGACCTGGAGGACGTGCGCCAGGCGCTGAAGGCAGACACCGTGCCCCGCGGCCTGGAAGGGCTGCTGGGCGCCTGAGCCGTCGCGGCCCCCCTCTGCCTATTTCATCCTTTTCGGAAACAGGGGTGTATCCCGGAGCGGCCCATCAGGACCCATGGACGTGGAAGCCCTTTGGCGACGCTACCAGATGGCGCAGGCCGTCGCAGACAGTGAAGCGGAATGGCGTGACTGAGCGCGGCCCGGCCACGCATCGAACACTCCAGGGACGGCGGAACCGACGGCGTGCAGGCGAAGGGGCACGGCCGAGGCGGCGGCCCGACGGACCCCACCCCGCCCCCTCCAGAGATTCCCGATTCCGGGTTCCTACTCGACGGTGGGTCGCGTTCCGAGAGATTTCCAGGCAACGTATATATTTCCCGCTTTGATTTCGTCTACTGGGATGCACAAAGACGAGCTGCTGCAGCTACACAGCCTACTGTGTCAGGTGAAGCGATTCTACGAGGACGCAAATCTTCCCCTGAACGATGAGTTCGGCGAGTACGAGAGTCTCAATGTCTCGCCGCAACACATCCACAAGAGCAAGACGGACCACAAGAAGGCCGTCTTCCTGCTTGGCAAGGGACTCTCCGAGGTCGTCATGATGGACAACCCCGAGAACCGCGCCCGGCTGCGCGACCGCTTCCTGCGGCTCGCCGCCGGCGGTTCCGTCGTGGACCCCCCCACGGAGAAGAAGACCGCCCCCGCGGAACCCGTCGCACCGACCGAGCACCTGCCGGCCTTCGCCCTCGCCGCCCTGCGCCAATAACCCGCCCGACCTGCACGCCCGGCAACCGGAGCGTGCGGCCTACCGGAGGGGCTTGCCGTAGCAGACGGCGTCCTGGCCGTCCGCGTAGGCGTTCGGGTGGAAACCCTCCCGGTGGAAGCCGTTGCGGGCGTAGAAGTCCTGGGCAGCGGCGTTGTCGCGCCGGACCTCCAGCGACAGGTGGTAGGTGCCGATGCGGGCCATGGCGTCGCCGACGCCGCGCAGCAGCGCCGAGCCGATGCCCTCGCCCCGGTGCAGGCGGTCGACGGCGATGGCGAGGATGTGCCCCTCGCAGGGCGCGTCGCGGGCGACGACGGCGAAGCCCAGGATGCGCCCGCTGCGCGACTCCCGGGCCACCATGCAGGTGTCGTGGGTGCAGGCACGGTGGAACGCCTCGGAGTCCACGTCCAGGTGCGCCTCGGTGGCGAGCCGGGCCACCTCCACGACCTCGGAGGGCTCCGCCGGCTCGATGAGCAGCATACCCAGCCATCGAACCGCAGGAGCCTTATGGTTTTCGGCGCCGCGGGAGGCGTTGGCCCTAGGATTTCAGGGGACGGACTCGAGGGTCAGGTCCTCGCGCGCGGCGGTCGCCGCCGCCACTCCGCGCATCCGCTCCAGCGCCTCGACGCCGACGCAGCGCTTGTGGACGAAGAAGTAGCACGTGCGGCAGTCCTTGAGGCTGCACCGGGCGTCCAGGTAGCCCTCGTCGCGCAGCCGCTTGACGGCGAAGCGGATCGTGCGCGGCGGCATGCCGGTGGCCTCGCGCAGCCCGGCGTGGGTGACCGGCCCCTGGTCCCGCACCGCCTGGAAGACGCGGCGGGCCGACTCCGGCAACCGCGCGAACTCCAGGGGGTCCACCTGGACGGCGTCCGCCGGGAAGTGCAGGAAGCGGTACTCGTCCACGAGTCCGTTTCCTCGCGGCCCTTGATGGGCTTTGTGGCCCCCGAGACCGGCGCCTTTTGAACCGGGCCCCCCTGGGGGCGTCGTGGCCATCCACGAGCGGGTCTGGGAACGCCCCGACGCCGGATACGACCGTCCGCCCGGCGCCCTCGTCGCACCCCCGTCGCGGCCGTACGGCACCTACGGCCTGCTGGCGACCATGGGCGCGACGTTCGTCCTGCAACTCGTCGTCTCCCTCTACGCCGGTGGGCTGCACGACCGCATCTTCCCCATCCGGCCGGACTGGTGGACGGTGCCGTGGACGCTGGTGACGAGCACGTTCAGCCACGGCGGGGTCGTCCACATCCTGTTCAACGGACTGGTGCTGTACTTCTTCGGCCCCCACCTGGAGCGCCTGCTGGGCACGAGGCCGTTCGTGTTGCTGTTCCTGCTGGCCGGCGCCCTGACGGGCGTTCTGCAGGTGCTCATCCAGCCGGGCCTCGCCCTCGGCGCCTCCGGGGCCATCAACATGGTCTTCGGCGCCCTGGTGGTGCTGATGCCCAAGGCGAAGCTGCTGCTCTACGGCGTCATCCCCATCCGCTTCTGGGTGGCCGCCGTCGCCTTCGCCCTGCTGGACGTCTTCGGCTTCCTGGGCTACGGCCAGGGCGGCATCGGCAACGTCGCCCACCTGTCCGGGCTGGCGCTGGGGCTGTTCGTGGGGTACCGCCTCAAGAAGGGCCTGGAGGAACGCGGCCTGCGGTTGTCGTACTGACTCCCCGCGCCTACCGGACCTCGGTCTCGTACAGCAGCACCGTGTCGCCGCCGGGGAGGGTGTACGACAGGGCGAGGGTGCCCTCGGTGGTGCACTCGATGACGTCGCCGGCGCTGACCTGGCCCGTGGGCAGGGTGCAGGAGGCGGTGCTGCCCTCGGCGATGGCGATGTTGTCCCAGGAGAACTCGCCCGCGTCCGCATCCACGCGGACGACCGTCAGCGAGCCGCCGGCGCCCGCGTGGTCGGGGTTGAAGCCGACGCGGGGCACCTCCTGGGGCGCCTCGTTCTGCGACTGGACCATGACGAACACCACGCCGGCCAGGACGACCGCGATGGCCACGAGGAGGATCGTGCCGATGACGGGGGAAAGGGCTTCGTCGTCCACGGTGGGAAAGGGTCGTTTCTCCCCAGGAAAGGGCTTTCCGGAAGTCCCGTCGGCCCAAGGACCACGTCTGGGCCTCAATAGGAGAAGGCCACCCAGCGCAGCGCCCGCGCCAGGAGGTCCACGGGCCACGCCACGAAGGGGGTGCCGTGGGCGGGGACGACGTGGACGACGGCGAGTTGGAGCCACGCGCCCAGGCTCAGGGAGGCGGCGAGGGACCACGCCAGCAGACGGGGCACGTGGTCGCGCAGGCGGGGCACCGCGAGGGCAGTGGTCAGGAGGGCGGCGAGGGCAGGCCCGGCGTGCCGGTGCAGCCACGACCCCTCGAAGTAGGCGCCCTTCTGGACCAGGTCGACGCCGGTGGCCTTGTGCCACAGCAGGTTGACGACGAGGAAGGCGCTCAGGCCGACGGCGGCCGTGGCGGCGGTCTGCTCGGCCCACCAGCGCGCGGGGCGGCGCGCCAGCAGGTCGGTGAGGGCGGGCCACGCCAGCAGCAGGAGCCAGGGCCACGCGGCGAGGTGGTGGCGCACGTCCAGGCCGTCGCCGATGAGGAGCATCCGGTCGCCCACCAGGAACGCCGGCACGACGACGGCGGCGACGGCGGCGGGCCACAGCACGGCCCGTCGGCGCAGGTCGCGGCGCGCGAGGCTCCACGCGGCGAGGACGATCCACGGCGCCCAGGAGAGGAAGGAGAGGGCGGCGCCCACGTCGAACCAGTCGGTCCAGACGAACGTCTGCCAGAGCGTCTCGGCGACGCCCGCAGGGTCGTTCCAGACGGCGCCCTCGAAGGTCCCCTGCTCCACGGCGTGGCGCGCGGGGGCGCTGGGGGGCGCGCGGGCGGCGAGCCACCGCCACAGGCCGGCCGGCAGGAG
>JANQNI010000314.1 GCA_028289805.1 Thermoplasmatota archaeon
CGGCGCAACTGGGCGCGGCGGTGGCGCCCCTGGTGGCCGACGACGGCGTGCTGGCGAGCCTGCAAAACGGCCTGGGCAACGGTGAGAAGCTCGCCACGCTGTTGCCCGCCGCCCGCGTCGCCGTGTGCCTGACCAGCCACGGCGTCCACGTGCCGGAGCCCGGCCGCGTCGTCCACGCCGGCACGGGCCCCACGAAGGTCGGCCCCGTGCCCCAGCGCCCGGACGATGCGGACGGTGCCCGCACGGCCGAGGCGCTCTTGGACGACGCCGGCCTGGCGCCGGCCTGGTTCGACGAGATGCGCGGCCACGTCTGGCACAAGGCCATCGTCAACGCCGGCCTCAACCCCGTCGGCGCCCTCTACGGGGTGCGCAACGGCGAGGTCGCGCGGCGGCCCGAGCTGGCCGCGCTGAGCGCCGCGCTGGTGCGGGAGGCGGTGGCGCTGGCCGAGCGGGCCCGCGTGGACCTGCCCCCCGGCGACCTCGTGGAGGCGACGCGCCGGGTGTGCCTCGAGACGGCCGAGAACCGGTGCTCCATGCTCCAGGACGTGGAGGCGCGGCGCCCCACGGAGGTGGAGCAGATCACCGGCCGCATGGTCCGCGTCGCCGAGCAGTTGCTGGCGTCCATGCCCAGAAACGAGGGCGTCTACGGGCGCGTCAAGGACCTGGAGACG
Source organism: Thermoplasmatota archaeon (assembly GCA_028289805.1). Taxonomy (GTDB): domain Archaea; phylum Thermoplasmatota; class E2; order JACPAO01; family JAHFTW01; genus JANQNI01. The sequence goes on from JANQNI010000314.1 coordinate 672, forward strand.
ACGTACCTTGGCGCGGCGGCACAGCAGACGGCGTGGGACGAACTGGAGTTCCTGTCCCTCCCGGTGTAGGGTGCTTCCGGTCCTCGGTCCCCAAGGGGCGTGACCTGAACCCGTATCCCCTACCGTGACCCATAGGGTTTCCCCATGCGTGGTCCGGCGCCGCGGACGCGTCCCCTCCGTCTCGCGGCCGCCCCAGCCCGCAGCGCCTACGTGGCGGGCTGGGCGTGGTTGCTGGCGGCGACGGTCGCGTTCCTGCACGGCACCCTCGACGCCTTCGCGTGGGTGGCCCTCGCCCTGGGCGGGAGCGCTGCCGGGGCCGCCCTCGTCCGCGTCGTCCTCGCCCTCCTGGCCACGCCCCAGCAACTCGGCGTCACGTTGATCGTCCTGTCGTGGCCCGCCGCCACCGGCATCGAGATGCTCCGCGTCGTCGCCGGCGCCCCCGCGCCGGTCCCCGCCACCCTCGTCGCCTCCGCCCTCGTCATCATGGAGGTGCTGGCCGCCGTCGCCCTCCCCGCGCCGGCCGTTCCTGCGCGCCCCGCCCGGAGCCCGGCCGCCGTGCCCGAGGAGGACGCGGCCTCCGTCCCCGCGCCGGTGCCCGCCCCGAAGCCGCCCGCCCCCGCCCGCTCCGTTCGTCCCGTCCGCTCCACCCGCTCCACCCGCTCCGTCCGGCGGACGCCGGCGCTGGTGGCCCCGCGGCCCTCCCTCGCCCGCCCCGTGGCCTGAGGGCCCGGTCCGGCGAACCCGGCGGACGCCCCCGCGGACCGCGCTCCCTGCGGCCGACCCATCACCTTTGAAACCACGCCCCCCGTCGCCGGCCCCGTGGACCTGCGCACCACCGTGACGGGCCTGGAGCTTTCCAACCCCCTGCTGCTGGCCTCCGGCATCCTCGACGAGACGGGCGCCAGCATGGCCCGCGCGGTGCGGGAGGGCGTCGGCGCCGTCGTGACCAAGTCCATGGGCCCGGCGCCGCGGCCCGGCCACCCCAACCCGACCGTGGTGGAGGTGGGCGGCGGGCTGCTCAACGCCATGGGGCTGCCCGGTCCCGGCGTGGCGCACTTCCGAGAGGAGATTGACCCCGCCCTCGCCGCCGGCGCCACCGTCGTCGGCAGCGTCTTCGGCGGCGACGCCCAGGAATACGCGCGGCTGGCGGCGGACATGGAGGCCCTCGGCGTCCACGCCGTGGAACTCAACGTCAGTTGCCCCCACGCCAAGGGCTACGGCAGCGAACTGGGCAGCGACCCCGCGGTGCTGCACGGCGTCGTCGCCGCCGTCAAGGACGCCGTGAAGGTCCCCGTGTGGACGAAGCTGACGCCCAACACGAACGACGTCACCGCGCTGGGCCTCGCCGCCCAGGACGCCGGCACGGACGCCCTCGTCGCCACGAACACCCTCAAGGCCATCGCCATCGAGCCCGACGTGCGCATGCCCGTGCTGGGCAACAAGGTCGGCGGCCTCTCCGGCAAGGCGCTCAAGCCCGTCGCCCTGCGCGCCGTCTGGGACCTCCACCAGAAGGTCGACGTGCCCGTCGTCGCCAGCGGCGGCATCTACGACGCGCGCGACGTGCTGGAGTACGCCATGGCCGGCGCCACCGCCTTCCAGGTCGGCACCGCCCTCATGCACCGCGGCTGGGACGTCTTCACGGACATCCAGGAGGGCCTCACCGCCTGGATGGAGACGGAGCGCGTCGGGAACCTGTCCGAGATCACGGGCGCCGCGCACCACGGCCCGGGGCGCGGGGGCCGCGTGGGGACCGCCGGGTAACTGGCGCCGCGAGCCGCCGCAACCACGCCTCCGCCTCCTCCTTGCGGGGGAACCGGTCCTCCGCCTCCCGGAACGCCTCGTGGTGGACGACGCGCCGGCCGCCGGAGCCCGGAACGGGCGGGTGGACGATGTGCAGCAACTCGTGGTAGACCACGAAGTCCAGCACGAACTCCGGCACCTCCGGGTCGTCCAGGACCCGGCTCAAGACGATGACCTGGTGGTCGGGGTCGTGGTGGCCGAAGCGGCGCCGGCTCGCGGTGCGGCTCCAACTCAACGTGGGCGCCTCGGGCAGGACGAGGCCCAGGTCCATGGACACGCGCAGGTACGACTCCAGCAGGCTCCGGTGCGCGCCGACGGGGTCGACGTGCTTCCGGCCCGCCGCCTGCGCCCGCTCCCGGCGCCGGGCGCTCATCCGCTCGCTGCGCACCAACTCCCGGTACGCGCGCACGTCGCCGGCGTCCAGGCGGGACTCCGGGAGCCCGAGGAGGCGGGACAAGAGCACGCCCGCCACGCCGCGCAGGGCCGCGTCCGGAGCGTCGCGCAAGTGGTCCGAGAGGCGCAGCCGCACCCGACCGTCGCGCAGGCGCACCGTGGACTTGGTCGCCGTGTACGGGTAGAACGCCACGTGGGGCTCCGGACGCAGCGGGACACCCCGCAACCGCTCGTGGACGGCCTGCACCAGCGGCACCAGGCCCGGCGCCGGCTCCTCCCGCACGCATCGAGCACCCGTCGGGCCTTTTTTGAGGCCGCCGACGTGGCCCCGCCCGTGGAGCACGCCGCGTCGCCCGCCCTGCTGCAACGCCCCCGCATCACCACCGTCGAGCGACTGGAGTGGGAGACCGAACGGCACGCCACCGTCCGCTTCCACGACCCCCTGCTCGCCGAGAGCCCCTCCGGCACCTTCTGCATGGTCTGGCTCCCCGGCGTCGACGAGGTCCCCATGGGCACCGGCTACACGGACGCAGCCGGCCGCGTCACGCTCACCATCGAGGGCAAGGGCGACTGCACCAACGCCCTGCTCGACCAGGGCGCCGGCACCCGCGTCGGCGTGCGCGGCCCCTACGGCACCGGCTTCCGGCTCCCCGAGGAGCCCGGCAGGGTGTGCTTCGTCGGCGGTGGCACCGGCATCGCCCCCATGAGCCGCGGCGCCCAGCAAGCCCACGCCGCCGGCCACGACGTCACCGTCATCAGCGGCGCCCGCAGCGAGGACCTGCTGCTGCTCCACGACCACCTCAAGGACCGCCACGCCACCGGCAGCCTCCGCTACAAGCCCTGCACCGACGACGGCACCTTCGGATTCCACGGCTTCACCACCCAGAAGCTCGCCGAGCTGGGCGAGGGTGCCTTCGACGCCGTCTACGCCTGCGGCCCCGAACCCATGATGGTGCGCGTCGTCGAACAGTGCCGCGACGCCGGCACCTTCTGCGAGGCGTCCCTGGAACGCTACATGAAGTGCGCCGTCGGCGTCTGCGACGCCTGCACCGTCGGCGACGGACTGCGCCTCTGCGTCGAGGGCCCCGTCCTCGACGGCGAGCGGTTGGCGGGCGTGGCGGAGTTCGGGGTGGGGCACCGGGACGCGGCGGGCCTGATGCACCCCTGGTAGGCGCTTCCCTGCCTGGTAGGCCGCTCGACCGAGGCCTCCCGGGGGCCGGTGCCTGCCCCGCCGGGGCCCGCCGGCGTCCGGGCCAGACCACAACGCCGCCCCGGCATCGGCGCCATTGCGTCCTCCGCCAGGAACGCTTAAGCCCACGATGCGCCCATTGCAGCGCTACCGGTCGGTCCCCATGGCAGTCGGTTTCGTCCTCATCAGTGCCGCCCCCCAGAAGGAGCACGACGTCTACAACACCCTCCTGAAGGTCTCGGAGATCGTCGAGTTGCATCCCCTGTTCGGCGAGTACGACCTCATCGCCAAGCTGGAAGCCGCCGACTTCGACACCCTCGGGCACGTCATCGTCAACAAGATCCGCTCCATCGAGGGCGTGGTGGATACCAAGACCCTCACGGGCACCAAGTTCTGATGGCCCTCGGGAGCATCTTCCTCTCGACGCTCCTGCTCGCCTTCGGCTTCACGCTCCTCGTGGCGGGCCTCTTCGGTTCCTACTTCGGCCAGGGGCGCAGCCGAGGCGTCGGCCTCGCCCTGGCGCTGGTGGCGGTGCTCATCATCGGGGTCTTCTCCGCGCTGACGTGGGACCTGATGCCCGGCATCGAGCCGCGCTTCGACCCCGACGTCATCGCCAGCAGCCTCATCGCCGTGCTGGCGGCCACCCTCGGCAGCCTCGTCGCCGTGGGGACGTTCGTGATGAGCGTCATGCGCTCCTAGTTTTGCAGACCTCACTAGAGGCATCCTGTGCGTTGTACGGAACGACTCTATGTTCCACGTCGATGTCGAACCTGCGGCTTTGCCGCACGTGATTGACATGAAAGGAAACAAAATGGCTCTGTTGGTCGGCGCCGCCCTGCTGGTGGCCGCCGCACCCCATGCCTCCGCCCACCACAGCGTCTGCGACAACCAGCCCCTGCCTGAGGACTTCAGCCTCGGCCTCGTGGGCGTGGACACGGGTGTCACCGACGGCAACGGAACGAGCGCCTGCATCGGCAGCACGTCCCTCGGCATCGACGCCGACGACCCCCAGCAGGGTACGGGCGTGGTCGTCGAGGTGATCAACTGCCAGGGGGACAACACGCCCTGCCACCGCGCCATCGACGACACCGGCGCCGCCGTGGACCGCAGCAGCCCCGACGGGATCATCCTGGTGTACGTCGACGGCCAGCCCACCTAGGTCCGGCCGACCTTCTCCCCCTCTTCCTCCTCGCGCCTCACGCCAGCGCGGAAGCCCGGGCCGCCGCCTGCTCCAGCGCCGCGATGCCGGGCAGGGTCTTGCCCTCCAGGAACTCCAGGCTCGCCCCGCCGCCGGTGCTGACGTGCGTCACCTGCTCCGCGACGCCGAACTTGCGCGCCGCGGCCGCCGAGTCGCCGCCGCCGACGATCGTGGTGCCGGGGCACTGCGCCATCGCCGCCGCGACCGCCTGGGTGCCGAAGCGGAAGGCGTCCCACTCGAAGACGCCCATGGGACCGTTCCACAGCACCGTGTTGCTGGTGCGCACGGCGTCCGAGAACGCCTCCATCGTCAGGGGTCCGATGTCGAGGCCCATCCAGCCGGGGCCCTGGTGGCCCACCTTGACTGCGCGGTGGTCGGCCTTGGCGTCGAAGGCGCTGGCCTCCTCCACGTCCACGGGCAGCAGGGACTCCACGCCGGCCGCCTCCGCGCGCTCCAGCAGGTCGCGGGCCAGGTCCAGGCGGTCCTCCTCGACGAGGCTTGCGCCGACGTCGTGGCCCTGCGCCCGCAGGAACGTGAATGCCATGGCGCCGCCGACGACGAGCCGGTCCGCCTTCTCCAGCAGCGCCTCGATGACGGCGATCTTGTCGCTCACCTTCGCGCCGCCCAGGATGGCCGTGAAGGGCCGCTCCGGCTGGGCGAGGGCGCCGCCGAGGGCGTCCAGCTCCTTCTGGATGAGCCGGCCGGCGTAGCTCGGCAGGTGGTGGGCCACGAGCGTCGTGCTGGCGTGGGCGCGGTGGGCGGTGCCGAAGGCGTCGTTGACGAAGACGTCCGCGAGGGCGGCCAGCTCGGCGGCGAAGGCGTCGTCGCCCGCCGTCTCCTCCGCGTGGAAGCGGACGTTCTCCAGCAGCAGCACGTCGCCGTCGGTAAGCGCGTCGACCGCGGCCTGGGCGGCGGGGCCCACGGTGTCCTGGGCGAATGTGCAGGGGACGCCGAGGCCGGAGATGTGCTCGGCCACCGGGGCCAGGGACAGCTCCGGCACGCGCTCGCCCTTGGGGCGGCCCAGGTGGGACACGAGGACGACGCGGGCGCCCTGGTCGCGCAGGAACGTGAGGGTCGGCAGGGCCGCCGTGATGCGCAGGTCGTCCTGCACCTTGCCCTTGCGGAGGGGGACGTTGAAGTCGACGCGCACCAGGACGCGCTTCCCAGCGAAGGCGTTGGCGGCGGCGCCGTCGTCGAGGGTCAGGACGTGCATGGGGGCGGGCGAGCGGGAGGGGGGATTTCAGGGGTGCGGGGCCGGCGCAACGCGACCCAAACCCAAAATCAAATGAACTCGTTAACTAAAAAACATGGTTTAATAAATTCATATTTAAACTAGCTATCTGTCAATAGTCAGATGATATAAATATCAAACAAGGGCTATGTACATCTTCAATTTATGGCCAATCATGCGAATCCATCGCATCATAGCATTAGCGCTTGCCCCGCTGCTGTTCCTTGGAACATCCGGAACCAGTGGAATCGCGGGCGTGGACTCCCCAATATCCCCCGACGGCGTTGGTCTCCACGACTACCAGAACGGAAGCACCGTGTGGGGTCGGACGTTCGAGTTCCAACCGCCTCCCGGCACGCACGAGACGGAGGTTTTCTCGCTCTGCGCCTTCGAGGGCGAAGGCTCTGGGGCGGCCATGTGGGCGTGTCTGGAACCGTTCATCAAGGACGTTCGCTGGACGGTTCCTGGTTCTCCGACCAGCGCCTTCCAGGCCGTTTGGCACGGGGGCGACGAGGCACCGCCCACGCTCCCTGCCCGGATCACTGTGGAGCCGGTCACGACCGTCATCGCCACCATGCAGACGGACGACTTCACCATCCACGACAACGTCGACTGCTGCAACAACAAGAACGCCGAGGGGTACGTCTACCTGTGGGTCTACGGCACCGCAGGCTGGAGCCAGTCCCCCAAGCTGGTATGCGACGACCAGAGCACATCCTCCGGTCACTGCGGCGTGGGGGCCATCGGCACCTTCCAGCTCACCACGGTGGGGCCCAACTCCTGCGACGGCATCCTGGGCCAGGTCGAGTTCTGGGACGAAGACACCAGCAGCGACGACCGGATGGACATCAGCAGCAAGCTCAACGACGCGGTCGCGAACATCCAGGCGACGACGTCCCCGCAGACCGGGACGTGCGCCAACGAGGACGGCGAGTGGTGGTCCGAGCGAGGCAACACGGACTCCCCCTCCGCCAACCGCTGCCACGCCATCACCCTGAGCACGATCTGCGGTCTGACCGGCCAGTACGACACTACGGGCGACAACGACGACGCGACGCTGGACTTCGAGATCATCTGAAGCCCTGCAGACCCCTACCCCTCCTTCCCCTCGCCGGACCCAGGAAGAACGCCCGTGGCGCGGGACCAGACCGCACGCGGGTCCGGAACCCCGCGCATCGGCGCCCCTCGCCCCGCTGCACCCGCCTTGATGGCACCATTCGGCCGCGGTCATCCATGCGATTCGATGGGTGCGGGGCGCTGGCTTCCGGCTTCGGGCCCAAGCTTGCCTCCCCGCCATGCAAAACCGTCCACGAAATGCTGATGAAGAGCACAACCAATGCCAGGAAAAGGACCCCATGATATGGAGCGAGGGACTCACGCGGACGTTCCCTGGGGGCGGGGGCGTCCGTGATCTTGACCTCGATGTCCAGCCTG
>JANQNI010000068.1 GCA_028289805.1 Thermoplasmatota archaeon
TGCAGGCGTCGGCCAGCATCGCGCCGACGTAGCTGGCGCCGAACTGGGTGCCGAAGCAGTTGCCCCTGGAGGCGTCGCGCGTGTCGACGGGGCCCGGCCGGACGGGCAGGGCGATGTCGGCGTCGCCGACGCGCACGTCCCCGGACGACGTGCTCGTGGAGCCGGACGCGGCGTCCAGGAAGCCCGTGATGGTCCCGGTGGTGGCGGCGCAGGCGGTGGCGCCCCTGCCGCTGCGGGCGACGTCGTTCATGAGGTAGACGTACACGGGGCCTGGGGGTCCCGTGTGGACGAGGGTGAGGCTGTTGTCGCCGCCGCACCGGTTGAATGCGAGGGTGTCGGTGGCGGCCTCGGCGGCCTCGGGGCGGCAGACGCCGTTGCGGTTGCCGTCGACGCAGAGGCCGAAGAAGACGTTCCGGCCCAGCAGGTCGTCGTGGACGCGGACGTGGACGGTGCCGTCGGTGCGCACGGTGAGGGCGTCGAGGTCGCCGCAGCCGCCGCCGACGCTGGTGCCGGCGCTGACCCCGGTCAGGTCGCCGTTGTCACACAGCAGCACGCCGGCCACGGGGCAATGGTGCTGGTCGTCGCCGACGGTGAGGCAGCCGTCGTCGTCCTGGAGGTCCGTGGCGGGGCCGACGCCGCCGGCCAGCCCCAGGGCGTAGCGCTGCTGGAAGTCCGTGGGTTCGTCGTCGGCCTTGGCGGTGGAGCCGGGCAGGGTGGCAAGCAGGAGGGTCGCGAGGATGCAGGCGCACCGGATGCGCCCGCTGCGGGGGTTCGGTTTGGTCATGGGGATGCTCCGCGGCGAAAGCCGCAGATGAACATCGCATTCCCCTATGTGATGTTTTTAGACGATTCATTACCCACTATTAATAAAAATATGCGGGCGAAATGGGTCCGATTCGGCCGAATATCGCCATCAAGCCTTCAAACGCCGGTGCTCCGGCTGTCGGCCACGCACCGCTGTGCCCACTGCGCGTAACGCGCCGGCACCACGGTCTCGGCCACCACCTCCACGAGGGGGTTGTCGTAGGGGTGTCCGTCCAGCAGGGCGTTCCAGGCGTCGTCGCGGCGGTGGACCGGGGTGCGGGCCTCCAGGAGCCACTCCTGCTCGTCCTCCACTCGCCCCTTCCAGCGGTAGACGCTGCGCAGGGGGGAGACGTGGACGCAGCACGCCACGCGGCGCTCCACGAGCCGGCGGGCCGCGTCCGCCGCGTCGTCCTCGGAGCCGTAGGTGCTGCGCAGCAGGACCATGGCGTTGTCGACGGGGCTGCCTTCGTCCACGCGGGCGCATGGAGGGGGCGCGTTTGGCCTTGACCCCGCGCACCGGCGCCCCCTGACGAGAACCCTTAACCCCGCAATCCGGGGTCGGCGGCCGTGGTCTCCGGTTGGGCCATCACCCTCGGCCTCGTCTGGGCGTACGTCCTCGTGCTGTTCTGGCTGCTGCGCAGCGGCAAGATGGAGAAGTGGAACCTCAGCCTGTTCCTGGGGTTCATCCTGATGATCCGCACCAAGCACGGCCGGGGCACCCTCAACGCCGTGGCGCGGCCCAAGCGGTTCTGGAACCTCTTCGGCGACGTCGGCGTCGTGCTGTCGTTCGTGGGCATGGCGCTGATGACGTTCCTGATCCTCCTGACCGTCCGCCTCGTTCTGGACCCCGCCGTGGACATCGAGCCCCTCTCCGGCAGCGAGATCCTCGTCATCCCCGGCGTCAACCCCTTCGTGCCCCTGTGGTACGGCATCATCGCCCTCATCGTGACGCTGGTCGTCCACGAGGGTGGCCACGGCGTCCTGGCCCGCGCCAACGACCTGAAGGTCAAGAGCCTCGGCCTCCTGTACCTCATCGTCCCCATCGGCGCCTTCGTGGAGCCGGACGAGGAGGAGATGGCCAAGACCAGCCGCCGCAAGCGGTTGCGCGTCTTCGCCGCCGGCGCCACCGTCAACATCGTCCTGGCCGTCCTCATCCTGGCCGCCCTGGGCGGACTGGTGGCGGCGGCCACGCCCGTCTCGGGGGTGCCCGTGCAGAGCATCACCGAGGGCGGCGGCGCCGAGGCGGCCGGCATCGAACCCGGCGACGTCCTGGTCTCCGTCGACGGGATGGCGCTCGCGGACGTGGGGGCGTTTCGCACCGCCATGGAGGACGTGACGCCGGGCGACGCCCTCGCGGTGACGACCGCCGACGGCGGAGCCCACGAGGTCCTCGTGGGCAGCCGCTGGGACAGCCTCGACGAGGCGGCCCGGCAGCAGGTCATCGAACTGACCGAGGAGGGCGCAGCCTACTGCGAGGCCGTCTTCGGCCGCACCTACACCAGCGGCGCCCGCTGCGCCGAGGACCTGGAGGCCGACCCCCTGCTGGGCATCCAGATCTTCAACACCGAACTGGTGCAGGGCATCTTCACCGACCCGTGGAGCGACGGCGTCCGCTTCGTCGCGCTGATCCAGTTGCCCATCAACGAGATCCGCGGCCAGCCCGTCATGGGCGTCTACATGCCCGCCTTCCTGGAGACGCCGTTCGAGGACAGCCTCTACTGGCCCCTGTTCAACACCCTGTTCTGGGTGTTCTGGATCAACCTCCTCGTCGGCCTGACCAACATCCTGCCCATGCTGCCCCTGGACGGCGGCCACATGTTCCGCGACGGCGTGGCCGGCCTCGTCGAGAAGGTGCGGCCCAACATCGAGCAGGCGCGCCGCGACCGCATCGTCGGCCGCAGCGCCACCGCCGTGAGCCTCCTCATCTTCGCGGCCATCCTGCTGCAGATCTTCGCGCCGCGCTTCCTCTGAGGGCCAAGCCACGCCGGACGCCCCGACGGTCGGATTCGGCGGGACCGGCCGGCCCCCGCCACCGTCCCTTGTCGAAGCCCTCTTGAGGCGGCTGCCTTCAAGAGGAGCGCTGAGGCCCTCCATGGCGATGCAACTCGACCGCGTCAAGATGCCCGAGCTGGACCCCGACACGCGGACCTCCAGCTACGCGGAGGCCGTCCTGGGCTACAGCCGCAAGCTCGCCGTCGAGGAGGCGCTGCGCTGCATCGACTGCAAGACCAAGCCCTGCACCTACGGTTGCCCCGCCCTGACGCGCGCCCCCGAGTACATCCAGGCCATCGCCGAGGGCGACTTCGACCAGTCCCTCGCCATCGCCCTGGAGACCTACCCCATCCCCGGCACCCTCGGCCGCACCTGCTTCCACCCCTGCGAGGACGTCTGCGTCGTCGGCATCAAGGGCGAGCCCGTCGCCATCTGCAGCCTCAAGCGCGCCGCCTTCGACCACGGCAAGTGGCCCAAGATCGAGAAGCCCGCGCCCACCGGCAAGAGCGTCGGCGTCGTCGGCGGCGGCCCCGCCGGCCTCCAGGTCGCCTACGACCTGATTCGCAAGGGGCACGCCGTCACCGTCTACGAGGCGCTGCCCATCCTGGGCGGCATGATGACCGTCGGCATCCCCGCCTACCGGCTGCCCCGCGACGTCGTCCAGAAGGAGCTGGACAAGCTGCGCGAGTGGGGCGTCGATCTGGTGACCGACTGGCGCCTCGGCGAGGGGGATTTCACCCTGGACAACCTGCTGGGCAAGCACGACGCCGTCTTCCTCGGCGTCGGCTGCCACGCCCCCAAGAGCATCCGCGTCGAGGGGGAGGACCTGCCCGGCGTCACCCACGCCGTCGAGTGGCTGCGCAAGCTGGAGCTGGGGGAGCCGTACGACCTGGAGGGCAAGCGCATCGTCATCATCGGCGGCGGCAGCACCGCCATGGACGTCTCGCGCAACAGCCTCCGCCTGGGCGCCAAGAGCGTCCACATCGTCTACCGCCGCGGCCGGCGCCAGATGACCGCCGCGCCGGAGGAGATCGTCCAGGCACGCGACGAGAAGATCCGCTTCCTCCTGATGGCCAACCCCACCCGCATCCTCCCCGACGACGGCGGCCACGTCAAGTTCGTCGAGTGCGTCCAGATGGAGCTGGGCCCGCCGGACGCGTCGGGCCGCAAGCGCCCCGAGCCCATCCCCCACAGCGAGTTCCTGCTCGCCGCCGACGAGGTCATCCTCGCCGTCGGCCAGAACCCCAGCCCCATCAAGCAGCACGTGGAGGACCGCGTGGCCATGACGCGCTGGGGCGACGTGCAGGTGGACGAGCAGTGCCGCACCAGCGACCCCCGCGTCTACGCCGCCGGCGACATCGCCCTGGGCCCCAGCAGCATCATCGAGGCCGTCGCCCACGCCCGCCGCGCCGCCGCCTCCATGCACGCGGACCTGATGGCCGATGCGTGACCTGACGGACGCGGTCCCGGTGCGCCGCATGAGCGTGGCGCGGGGCCGGCTGGAGGGCTTCGGGCCCTCCGCCGAGGGCGCCGACCTGGGCCACGCCGAGGCCGCCGCCGAACTGGCCGTCAAGGCCGCCGACCGGTTCGTGGTCGGCCTGCACGCCGCCCAGGTGACGCACGTCGACACCCTCGTCTCCCAGGAGGGCGAGGAGGGTGCGGGGGGCGAGGCGGGCGGGGGCCTCAGCGTCACCGTGACGGTGCAGGGCCACGCCCGCGCCGACCTGGACTCCGCCGCCCTCTCGGGCGTCTGCGCCGCCCTCCTGACCCTGCGCCACGCCCTCGGGGTCCCCGAGGCGCGGCTCGTGGACCTGCACCTGGTCCAGAACGTGGCGTGACGGGGTGCGCCCCTCGCCGGCCGACGCCCTCCCCGACGGCCGGAACGGGCGCGAGGGCCCGCGGACGAACGCCCCCGCCCGCCACGGCCCACCGGAGACGAAGCTCAAGCCTAAGTACACTACTGCACCAATGCCCCTCCGAATGCGCGTTGCTGCGCCCCGCGACGAGTCCGCGGTCACCGACGTACTGGGCAGCATCCTCCTCGTGAGCATCACGCTGGGCGTCGGCGTGAGTCTGTCGCTCATGGTCGCGTCCTTCGACGCCCCGACCGACGACCGCCCCGCCATCCTCAGCGTTGAGCTCCTGCCCGGCGTGGCTGGCTGGGGCACGGGCGACGAGTCCATCGTCATCGACCACCGCGGCGGCAAGGACCTCCCCTCCGGCACCCTGGACGCCATCGTCGGCATCGCGCAGGTGCCCACCACGACCCAGCCGGGGAGCGACGCGCCCTTCGACGACGACGTCCTGTCCCCCGGCGAGACCTGGACCCTGCCCCGCCTCGTGCCCGGCGACACCGACGTGGAGGTCCTGGTCGTCTACGACGACGGCCGCGCCTTCGTGCTCGCCGCCGCCAACTTCCGCACCGACGACGGCCTCGACTGCTCCGGCGACACCGCCGGCCCCACCGTCACCACCTGGCAGC
>JANQNI010000174.1 GCA_028289805.1 Thermoplasmatota archaeon
CCGCTCCGTCGACGAGGCCCTGCGCATGGTCGACGCGCTGCAGTACTTCCAGCAGCACGGTGAGGTCTGCCCCGCCAACTGGACCCAGGGCGCCCTGACCATCAAGCCCAACACCAAGGACGCCAAGACGTACTTCGAGGCGGCCAACACGGTCACGGCCACCCAGTAGGCGCGAGGCGGCGGGCCCCGCGGTCCGCCCTCGACCCTCCTCCCCTTCCCCCATCCCTTGCGGGGCCCCGTGGTCCCCGACGTCCCTTGCCCCCTTGGGGCGTGCGGGCGCAAGCACCCAAGCCCCCCGTGCCGGGTGTTCTTGTGGCCGCCGGCCGAAGTCGTCTCCGATGACAACGTGCGACGGAGGCAGGCTGGGCCGCGACGAGGACGCCCAGGTCGGCATCGGCACCATGATCGTGTTCATCGCCACGGTGCTGGTGGCCGCCATCGCCGCCGGCGTCCTCATCAGCACCAGCGGCGAGTTGCAGGAGCGCAGCGCCCGCACGGGCCAGGAGGCGACGGAGCAGGTCAGCAGCAACCTCGCCCTGGAGTCCATCCTGGGCCGCCGCCAGTCGACGGCGGACACGGACCTGAGCACGCTGGAGATCTACGTCGTCCTGGCGCCCGGCGCCACCGACATCGACCTGTCGGAACTGCGGGTGCAGATCACGACGGGCGACACCCTGAAGATCCTCGCCTACGACGCAGGGACGCCCAGCGCGGACACGTTCAGCGCCACGGAGTTGCGCGACGTGGACGGCAGCTTCACCACGAACCTGCCGGTGATGAGCGCCGGCGACCTGGTGTTCCTGGGCATCGACCTGGACGGCGTCAGCATCAGCCTGTCGCCCCGCGAGACGGTCAAGGTGACGCTGATTCCCGAGGTGGGCCACTCCGTCGAGGCGGGCTTCACGACGCCGGGCAGCTTCGCCACCGACCTGGTCATTCCCCTGCGGTAGTCGCGGCGGCCGGACCGGCCTCCAGCGAGGACCAAGCGTCCAGGTCCCGGCTGCGTGCCCTGCGGCGACGCATCGCGTGCTCGCCCCGCAGCCGGTTCGCGCGGACGTAGGCCGCCACGGCGTCCCAGCCGGGCTCCGCGTCGAGGCCCACCCACGTACCAGTGCGCACGAGGGGCCACAGCAGGTTCGCGACGGCGTGGTCGGCGGCGGTGGCGTGGTCACCCACCAGGAACCGGCCCCCGCCGGCGTCGTTGGCGGCGAGACCGTCGGCGACGCGGGCGACGATGCGGGGCCCCGCCTCGGCGTCGTGCGCCTCGAAGCGGCGCACCGTGTACGCCTTCAGGACGCGCAGCACCAGGGGGCGCCAGAGGCGCAGCGCGACGGCCAGCGGGATGCGGCCGCCCGCGAAAGCGCGGGGGTCGTGGTAGGCACAGCGGTACGCCTGTCGGCGCGCGACGGGTCCGACCTCCGCGTCGGCCCACGCCGTCCAGTCCCGCACGGCCGGCTCGTCGGTGCGCAGGGGCAGGGTGCCGGGCGCGGCGTGCGCGTCGGCCCAGTCGGCGACGTCGGCGGAGTCGGACAACAGCCAGTCGGCGGGGCCGTCGGGGCCGTCGGCACCGCCGGGGCCACGCACGCGCAGCGCGGGGACGGTGCCGGCGCCGACGGGAATCGGGAAGTGACGCAGGCCCAGGTCGAGGGCGTCGTAGGGGACGCCGGCCTGGACGAGGCACGCCTCCGCCTTGCGGCAGTAGTGGCTGAAGCGCAGGCGCAGCAGCGCCGGGCGGGGTGGGGCGGACGCCTCAGCAGCAGGAGGCATCGACGGGGATCTCCCCCGGCGTCCGCTCGCCGTCGCGGGTCAGTTCGCCGGGGACGGGCACGGGGTACTTTCCGCTGACGCAACCGAGGCACAGTTCATCCTCGGGGAAGCCGAGGGCCTCGACGATGCCGGGGATGCTGATGTAGGCGAGCGAGTCGGCGCCCACGTGCGCGCGGATCTCCTCGACGCTCATGGAGGCCGCCACGAGCTGGTCGCGGGTGCTCATGTCGATGCCGAGGTAGCAGGGGGCCAGGATGGGCGGGGCGCCGATGCGCAGGTGGACCTCCGCCGCCCCCGCCGCCCGGAGCATCCGCACGATGCGGCGCATGGTGGTGCCGCGCACGATGGAGTCGTCCACGACGACGAGGCGCTTGCCCTGCACGACCTGCTTGATGGGGTTGACCTTGAGGCGCACGTTGAGTTCGCGGCTCTCCTGGGTGGGCATGATGAAGGTGCGGTGGACGTAGCGGTTCTTCATCAGCGCCTCCACGTAGGGCAGGCCGCTGGCGGTGGCGATGCCCTGGGCGTGGCTGCGGCCGGAGTCGGGCACGGGGACGACCATGTCGGCCTCCACGGGCGCCTCGCTCCACAGGACGCGGCCGATGTTCTCCCGCACCTGCTGGTTGAGGCGGCCGTCCATGTAGGCGTCGCTGCGGGCGAAGTAGACGTACTCGAAGAAGCAGCGCGCCGGCTTCTCGGCGGGGGCGTGGTGGACCGTCTCCAGGCCGTCCTTGGTGACGCGGACCACCTCGCCGGGCTCGATGTCGCGCGTCCACTCGGCGCCGACGACGTCGAGGGCGACGCTCTCGGAGGCGACGATGTGGCCGCCGTCGGGCAGGACGCCGGCGCACAGGGGCTTGATGCCCCAGGGGTCGCGCAGCGCGTAGAGTTCGCTGCCGACCATGATGGTGAAGCAGTAGGCGCCCTCCAGCCGGTCCATCAGGGACGCGATGGCCTGGACCACGTCGCCCTCGTACTTCTGGATCTTGTTGGCCAGCAGCCGCACCACGACCTCGGTGTCGTTGCCGGTGTAGAACGCCCACCCCTTCTCCTGGAGCTCCTCGCG
>JANQNI010000198.1 GCA_028289805.1 Thermoplasmatota archaeon
ACCCTGCGCGCCGCCCTGACCCAGGGCGTTCCGCCGGACGAGGCGAACCGGCGCCTGCGGGAGGCGGACCCGGCGCCCGTGGTGCGCCACGACAGCCCCGTCGACGCCGCCGCGGCCAAGGGACGGACCCACCGCAACCAGAGCGCCCGCGCCGACGAGGTCGCCCTGTGGCTCACGCGGCTGCTGGGGCCGGCGCCCCACGACACCTACCTGGAGGCCCTCGGCAAGGCGGGCCTGTCACGGGAGCGGGCGGAGAAGGAGATCGTCCGGATGCTCGCCACGGACGTGGTCTACGAGCCGCGCGCCGGCAGCTACGCCTCGTTGTCGCCCTGAGCCTCGTCGCCGCCCGCGTCCCGGTCGCCGGCCGCATCCCCGCGCCGCGCCGCTCGGCGCCGCTCGCGGCGCAACTGGTCCCGGATGTGCTGCGGCACCACCAGGTCCAGCACCCTCGCCCGCGCGAACCACAGAAGGCCCACGCCGTAGGCGAGGCTCAGGAGGGCGGGAAACAGCACGACGGCGTCGCCGCGGCCGATGCTGGGCCAGAACAGCCAGTACGCCACCAGCACCGGCATCTGCAGCAGGGCGCCGACGAACCACGCCCGCCACAACCGGCCTTCGCCGGTGCCCTTGCCCACGTAGACGCCGACGGCGCCGTGGACGAACACCGCCCCCAGGGGGACGCTCGCCATGGTGAGGAAGCTGGACACCCCGTACTCCACGCCCAGCACCTCCGTGGCGTTGACGTTGAGGGCGACGAAGCCGAGGGCCATCATGGCGCCCATGCCCAGCCCCATGGCGGCGCCGTAGTAGGGCGCGTCCTTCTTGCCCCGGAACCACCGGCTGCCCAGCACCGCCACCTTCGCCGCCGTCTCGAACAGGGCGTACCCGGCCACGAAGAAGACGAAGGCGGTGGCCTCCCCCATGGCGGCCACGAACTCCGGGTCTTGAAACGGGAACGCCGTCACCTCCAAGGCGATGGCGAGCAGGCCCAGGAAGAAGCCCAGGGTGAGGCTCAGGAACACGCGGGCGTCCTCGAAGTAGTCCTCGTACCGCTTCAGCAGGTACCACAGGGCCGCCACGGCCGGCAAGATCGTGACGGGGGCGGCCAGGAGGACGGGGGAGACCACGAGGGGGCCGACGACCGCCCGGACAAAAGCGTTCGGAGGGCTGGGGACCCAGCCGAATCCCGGCCCGCCCAGGGCGGACGCACGCCGCTTATGTGGAGGCCCCCGGTGGCCGCCGCATGGCCAAGGAGCGCCCCCGCATCGTCGTCAACGCCAAGGTCTACCCCCAGGTCCAGGGCCACGACCAGGTCCTCGCCCTCGCCCGCGCGTGCCAGCGCGCCGCCGACGACGCGGGGACCCTCATCGGCCTCGCCCCGCCCCAGGTGGAGTTGGCGGCGCTGGCGTGGGCGGTGCGCGACGGCGGCCTCGACCGCGTGACCGTCTTCGCCCAGCACACCGACCCCCTCCCCCCCGGCAGCGGCACCGGCTGGACCACCGCGGAGGCCGTCCACGCCGCCGGCGCCGTGGGCTCGCTCCTGAACCACGCCGAGCACAAGGTTCCCCACGACCAGGTCGCGGCCACCGTCGAGCGACTGCACGACCTCGGCCTGGAGAGCCTCGTCTGCGCGGACGGGATGGAGGAGACGGAGGCCCTGGCCCCCCTCAAGCCGACGTACCTCGCCGTGGAGCCGCCGGAACTGATCGGCGGCGACGTCAGCGTCACGAACGCCGACCCCGGCATCGTCTCCGACGCCGCCGCCCGCGTGGCGAAGGCGTCCTCCAAGACCCTGACCCTGTGCGGCGCCGGCGTCAAGACCGCACGCGACGTCGCCACCGCCCTCGAGTTGGGTGCCCACGGCGTCCTGCTGGCCAGTGGCGTCGTCAAGCACGAGGACCCCCTGGCGGCCCTCGTGGACCTCTGCTCCGGCCTGCCGTAGGCGGCGCCGGGAGGGCGCGGCGGGACTCAGTCGGCCAGCAGCGGCCACGCCGCCGCCACGACCGCGTCCAGGGTCCGCCCCGAGTGCGCCGGCAGGCTCGCCAGGTCCGAGACCTTGTTGGCCGCCGCCTTGATGGCCGCGTACTCCACGCCGCCCGAACGGTCGAACCGCTCCGCGTAGTGGTAGAACGCCGCCACCTCCATGTCCACCAGCGCGTCGTCGTGGCGGTGCCGCGCCCACGACTCCGACAGGCCGGGCTCGGCCGGGTAGGCGCCCTCGACGGCGTGGCTGAAGCCGTAGAACCGGTCGCTGCTGACCACCGCCACCCGGTCCATGCCCGGCACGTCCATCGTGGGACTCCAGGCCGCCTCCGGCGGCGCGTCGAAGTTCTGGTACAGCGAGCAGGCGGGGTCGCACAGGTACGGCACCCCCGCATCCCCCGTGAAGCCGTCCAGGCTGCCGGCGGTGCCCACCAGCACCAGGCGCTCCACGTCCCCCGTGCGCAGCAACTCCCACAGCGCCTTCTCCACCATGGGACTGCCGAGGCCCCCGTCGAGGCACAGCACGTCGTCGCGCACGACGGCGTGGAACGTCCGGTGACGGTGGGCGGGCAGCCGGTCGGGCGTGGCGCCGGTGGCGTCGATGGCCGCCTTCACCTCCTGCTGCTCCTCTCCCAGACACAACAGGACGTGGGGGCGGAGCATGGCGTGCGGGAGGCCGGTGCTGGGGCCGAGGTTCACGCGTTCACCCGGTCGCACGGCGAGCCGAGGGGGGAGACGTCGATGCGCAGGCCCGTGGTGCAGTATTCCAGCGTGTAGGCGACGGCCACGCCATCCAGTTCGACGCGCGCGGTCCAAGTCCCTTGCGGTGCGGGGTCGACGCGCAGACCCACGTCGTCGCCTGGGACCAGGGGTTCCAGGGTCGCCTCGTGGTGGGTGCCGTCGGGGCCGGTGACGTTGAGCGTGAGCACGTCGCCCGGGAAGGCGGTGTCTGCGGCCAGCCGGAAACCGACGGCTTCGTGCTCGACCTCCAGGGTGACGTCGTGCTCGGCGGCGGGGTCGGTCGCCGTCAGCGTCCCCTCGAAGGAGCCGGACTCGGCGCCGTGCAGGAAGATGTCGAAGTTGAACGCGAAGGGGCCGGAGCGCAGCAGGGTGCCGTTGCTGGCGGAGACGACGTGGAGGTGGAGGTCCCCCCCGCCTACGAGTTCGAGGACGGCCCAGGCCACACCACCGTCTTCCCAGCCGAAGGCGTCCGTCCCGAGGAGGTAGAACAGGTCCTCCACCATGCCGGCCTCCGAACGCTGGGCGAACCCGTCCGCCTCCCGCCGCAGGACCTCCACGAGTTCCGTGGAATCCACGCGCCACCCGGTCACCGGCTCCCGGCCCTCCGCACGTTCCGCATCGACGGGACCCTCGTCCACGACGCGCCCATCCCCGCCCACGGTGACGTTCCACGCGTCGTCCGTTCCGGGCCCTCGGAAGAGGAAGGTGTAGCGCTGGGCACGGCCGTCGCCGAAGTGTTCGGCGTCCGCCTGCCCCTCCATGGACTCGTCCCGGGACTCCACCGCCTCGGCGACGAGCAGCATCGCGCCGGGGGACCACGCCTGCGCCCGCGCGTCGGCGACGCGCCACGCGTCCAGGGCCGTCACGCCGGCGTCCTCCGGGTCCAGGAGGTCGTCGAGGCAGCCCGGGAGGGAGGTGGAGGCCAGGAACAAGAGGAACAACGCAGCGCTTCGCACGGGTGCGCCAACGGAGGGGGACACAAACGTGTTGCGCGGCCCTTTTCCACGCGCTCCGGGTGGCCCGCCCGATGGCGAAGCCCGGCGACGTGGTCGAGTTCCGCAGCGGCCTGCACGGCATCGAGGCGCCCCGGAACCTCGGCCTGCTCGTGACGCGCCAGCGGCGCAAGGGCGTCCCGTGGGTGACCCTGGTGACCCTCAAGGGCCGCATCGACGTCAAGGCGGAGCACCTGAGCAAGCGCGTCTTCCGGCAGCGCTTCGACGGCGACCTGCGCGACGAGGACGCCGCCGGCGCCCGCCTGCGACAACTGCTGGAACTGCACACGGACGGCCGCCTCGCGGAGGAGGCGGAGGACGACCTGGGCGCCCTGGAGGAGGCCCTGTGGGAGTCCGTGGCCGACGCCGACGTGCCCGAGGCGGGCGGCTGGAGCGAGGACGAACTGGCCCTGCGACACTACGGCGAGGCCGCCAGCGGCCTCCAGAAGAAGCAGGTCCGGGACGCCCTCGACCGCTGCCGGCGCCGCGGCGTGGGCCGCTTCGAGACCGTCGCCGGCCGCGGCGACACCTGGCGGCCGTGGAGCCGGGACGAGCGGGACCGGATGAAGGCCGCCTTCCGCGCCCTGGAGGACCTGCGCGCCCGATTGGTGGCGGTCGAGGAGACGGAGGAGGGCCGTGCCTTCGTGCGCGTGGAGCTTGCCGACGCCGCGTTGACGGAGGGGGACCGGGAGGTCCTGGCGTGGGTCCAGGCCGCCATGGAGCAGAGCGTCGAGCACGACGGCCGCTTCGACGGCCTGCGCCCCGACGAACCCCTGCACGGCATCGGCGGACTCGGCGCCGTCCAGGCCTTCGGCATGGACCTCCACCGCGTCCTCGGCTTCCTCGCCCAGGACTGGATCCGCAGCGCCCACACCAGCCGCAGCAGCGACTACGTCCACTTCCTCCTGGAGGCGGGACGGTGGACCAGCGAGGACGCCGTGCGAGGCCTCATGCGACGCCACGTCAACCAGGAACCCTTCTTCGAGCACGTCCCCGACGCGCGCGCCGAGGCGGACGCCGAGGCGCTGCCGGAGCCGAGCCTGGAGCAAGACCCCGGCCGCGAGGACCTGCGCCACCTCGCCTGCCACACCATCGACCCCCCCGACGCCAAGGACTTCGACGACGCCGTCGGCATCGAAGCGCTGGAGGGCGGCGCCACGCGGCTGTGGGTCCACATCGCCGACGTGAGCCACTACGTCACCCCCGGCTCCTACCTCGACAAGCACGCCAAGGACCGCGCCACCAGCGTCTACCTCCCCGGCCGCGTGCTGCCCATGCTACCCCACCGCATCGCCGACCACCTGTGCAGCCTGCGCGACGACGGCGACCGCTTCGCCCTCTCCGCTGCCCTGACCGTGGACCGGGACGGGAAGGTAACGGGCGCCACGTTCCACAAGGCCCTCATCCGCGTCACCGAGAACCTCGCCTACAAGGACGCCCTGGAGCGCCGCGACGCCGGCGAACAACCCTTCGTCGCCCTCTTCGACCTCGCCGCGCGCATGCGCCGGCACCGCAGGGGCCTGGAACTGGAGACCGGCGAACTGAAGGTCCTCCTGGAAGAAAGCGGCTTCAGCGCCCTGGAGAAGCACGCCGACGACGCCACGCGCATGATTGAGACCTTCATGGTCGCCGCCAACGAGGCCGTCGCCCGCCACCTCTCCGAATCCGGCGTGCCGCTGCTGTACCGGTGCCACCCCCTCCCCGACCCCCAGAAGGCCGAACGGTTCGGGCACCAGTCCGGCGTGCTCGGCTTCGAGTTGGACTTCACCCTCCCCGAGACGGCGCAGAAGGCCGCCTCCGCCGGCGGCACCCAGAGCCTCCTCGACCAACTCAAGGCCGGCGGCGGCAGCATCAACCTCTTCGGCGGCGGCATGGATCTCAAGGGAAGCGCTGAACCCGAGCCGGAACCGGAGCCCGAACCCACCGAGAACGAAGTGCAGGGCTTCGCCGCCCTGACCGAGGACGAACAGGAAGCCTGGCTCACCCCCTTCCGCAACGCCGTCGACGCCTTCTCCGAGGCCAAACCCGACCGCGCCGAGGTCGGCACCCTCGCGCTGCTGCGCACCATGGGCCGCGCCTACTACACCCCCGACAACGAGGGCCACTTCGGCCTCGCCTCCTCGTACTACTGCCACTTCACCAGCCCCATCCGTCGCTACCCCGACCTCGTCGTCCACCGCAACCTCAAGGCCCACCTCGCTCGGGCGGACCCCGAACACCCCGCCGACGAACTGCAACGCATGTGCGACCACTGCAGCGAGCAGGAACGCGCCGCCGACGCCCTGGAGCGCCGCATCCGCAGCGCCTGCCTCGTCCTGGCCAGCCTGCACGGCGACACCGCATTCTCCACGGCGGGCGCCCGCATCACCGGCGTCACGCCCGCCAGCCTGTGGGTGCTGCTCGACGACGGCATCGAAGCCAAGGTGCCCGCACGGGACCTGCCCGGCGGCCCCTACGCCGTGGACGAATGGGAATCCATGCTCTACGTCAGCGACGTCGAAGCCCCGCAGCGCTTCGCGCCGGAGGACCTGGCTGCCTTCGGGGAATTCTACGACGACGAACTGGGCGAGATGCGGCGCGTCCGGGCCCGACTCGGCGACCGCGTCAGCGTGCGACTGGCCGGGCGGGACGTGGCCGAGGGGAAGACCGGAGCCCAACTGACGGGTTGGACGTAGGACTGCGTCTCGTCCACTGGCCCTTGGGCGGCCGGCATCGGAGGACGCAGCCTACAGGTTCCCCCCACCGCGCCGGAACTGGCGCCGCAACGCGATGACCACCACCGCCACGAAGTAGACCGCGCCCACGCGACCCACCAGCCCCTTGATGCTGGAACCAGCGACGTTGCTCGGCACCACCACGAGGCCAGCCGTGAACCACGCCACGACCTCGCGCAGGAGACCCGGCGGGTCCGGAAGCAAGTCGTGCCCCATCGCCCAACCGAAGAACGGAACCCAGAGGGCCAGCAGCAGGAGCGGCAAGCCGATGGATTCCCCGTACCGGCTCGTCGCCCGGTAGACGGTCAGGAGGTTGACCTGGCGCCGGACGGAGGCCCAGCGACGGTTGAGCCAGGCCCAACCCCGAAGTCCCGCCGCACGAGCGGGACGGGTCTCATCGGACGCGGCGTCCACGGCGTCTTCGGCGCGACGCAGGGCCGGCTCCCCCTTGCCGATGCGCCGCATCTCCATCTCGCGGTAGTGGAACCGCCCGGCGTCGGCGTACCGGAGGTTGGCCTCGTAGGTGGCGCGGAGGCCCTTGTAGATGTCCGCCACCAGCAACGGGTCCAGGGGAACATCCACGTCCGCACCGGACGCGGGCCTGCCCGGAGCGCGGGCAAGGTACGCCTCGTCGGCCACGCGGACGACGGTGCGGTCCCTGCGCAGCCGCGCCCCGACCGCCGTCCTCCAGGCGGGCGCCTGGTCCCACCGGACGTTGCGAAACCGGACCTGGGATACGTCCGTGTGCGCGAAGAGGACCTTGGTGCAGTCCATGCGGTTGCGGGCGTCCCCCGTCTTGGTCCCCTGGAACCGGATGCGGGTGCCGGCCCGGATGGGGACGCTGCGGAAGTCCATGCGGACGTCCGGCGAGCGAGGCGTGTAGCGTTCGGCGTCGGGGTCCGGCGGCTCCGGTTCCGGCTTGCCTTGCCTTCGGGCGTGCTCGACCCGCTTCGCCCAATGCTCCAGCTCGATGGCGAGCGCGGCGGCCCCGTCCGGGAACAACAGGTCGTCGAAGCGCAGGTCCGAACCGATCTCCGCATCCGACCAGTCCACGAGCGCCGACGGATAGAGGCGCGCGCCCGCCCAGGAACTGATTCCGTCCAGGACGCAGTCGGAGAGGTTCATGGGGCCCAGGACGTGAATGTCCGTGAAGGAGGAGGTGCCTTCGCAGCGCATCCGCTGGAAATGCGAATGACCCAGGAACCGGGCGCTATGGAAGAGAACATCGTCGCCGAAGGAGGCACCCTCGAACCCGACACCGTCGCCGAAGGAGGCACCATCGAACCCGGCATCGCCGCCGAAGGAGGCACCCTCGAACCCGGCATTGCCGCCGAAGGAGGCACCATTGAACCCGGCATTGCCGCCGAAGGAGGCACCCTCGAACCCGACACCGTCGCCGAAGGAGGCACCCCCGAACCAGGCACCGTCGCCGAAGGAGGCACCCTCGAACCAGGCATCGCCGCCGAAGGAGGCACCATCGAACCAGGCACCGTCGCCGAAGGAGGCACCATTGAACCAGGCATTGCCGCCGAAGGAGGCACCCTCGAACCAGGCACCGTCGCCGAAGGAGGCACCATCGAACCCGGCACCGTCGCCGAAGGAGGCACCATCGAACCCGGCATCGTCGCCGAAGGAGACACCCACGAACCAGGCATTGCCGCCGAAGGAGGCACCCTCGAACCCGGCATCGTCGCCGAAGGAG
>JANQNI010000228.1 GCA_028289805.1 Thermoplasmatota archaeon
CACCGTTCATGCACGTCCACCGGCTGGCGGGGGAGCCCGCCGCGCGGCGGCGGGCGCGCCGGCGCGGTCCGCCCCCGGCGCGGACGCCGTCCGGCCACGAGGTCCATGGGGCTCGGTTCGGCCCGGCGCGCGCATAAAGCATGGGCAGAGGGACGGCGGGCGGCCGAGCGGGTCCGCACCGGGGCCTTTTTGGGCCGACGCCTTGCCCGGTCCGTTGGTGCACTTCGAGGTCCTCAACATCGTCGCCGGGGCCACCCTGCTCGTCGTCGGCGCCGCAGGCGTCGTGGAGGGGGGCGCAGCCCTGGCCCGCCGCTTCGGCATCAGTCCCCTGTGGATCGGCCTGACCGTCGTGGCCTTCGGCACGAGCGCGCCGGAGCTGGTGGTCAGTGGCCTTGCGGCCCAGCGCGGGGAGGGCGCCGTCGCCCTCGGCAACGTCGTCGGCTCCAACGTCCTGAACATCCTCGTGGTGCTGGGCGCCACCGCCCTCGTCGCCCCCGTGCCCGTGCAGCGCGTCACCGTGCGCCGGGACATCCGCATCCTGCTCGCCATCACCCTCGCCACCGTCGGCCTCGCCCTCGACGGCGCCCTGCACTGGGGCGAGGGCCTCCTGCTGCTGCTGGCCACCATCCCCTTCATGGTGCACATCTACCAGGAGGAGAAGCGCGGCTGGGCCCCCGTGCCCGAGCCCCCCAAGGGCCTCGACGGCAAGCCGTTCGTGCTCCAGGCCCTGGCACTCGGCCTCGGCCTCGTCATGCTCGTCGTCGGCGGCGACCGGATGGTCACCGGGGGCGTCGGCATCGCCGACTCGTACGGCATCAGCGAGCGCATCGTGGGCCTCACCATCGTCGCCATGGGCACCAGCCTGCCCGAGCTGGCCACAAGCCTCGTCGCGGCTCGCCGCAAGGAGGTCGACCTCGCCGTGGGCAACATCGTCGGCTCCAACGTCCTGAACCTCCTGCTGGTGCTGGGCGCCGCGGCCACCGTCGGCGACATCCCCGTCGCGGGCCTCGCCCTGCGCCTCGACATGCCCCTCATGGTCCTCGCCACCGTGCTGCTGATGGTCTTCGCCTCCAGCAAGCACCGCGTCAGCCGCACCGAGGGCGGCGTGCTGCTCGGCGTCTACCTGGCCTTCGTCGGACTGCTGCTGGCCGGCGTGCTGGGGCAATGAAAACCGTCTTGCCCCGCTGCCCCTCCGTCGCCCCATGACCCTGCGCGTGGACGACCGCGACGGCATCGCCGTCTTGACCCTCGAGAACGCCGAGGCGATGAACAGCTTCGACCCCGACCTGCTGCGGGAGATGCGCGGCCTCGTCACCGACCTGCTGGAGTCCCCCGACGTCCACGGCCTCGTCCTCACCGGCAGCGGCCGCGCGTTCTCTGCTGGGGCGGACGTGGGTGGGTTCCGGGAGGCCAACGAGGCGGGCACCACCACGGACTTCATCCTCGCCGCCACCGAGCACCTGCACCCGATGCTCTGGGACCTGCACGGCAGCCACAAGCCGTTCGTCGCCGCCGCCAACGGCGTCGCCGCCGGCGGGGGTCTGGGCCTCGCCCTGGCCGCCGACGCCCGCGTCGGTTCCTCCGCCGCCCGGTTCGCAGCCGGCTACTTCGGCATCGGCGCCAGCCCCGACGGCGGCAGCACCTGGTTCCTGCCCCGCCTCATCGGCTTCCAGCGCACAAAGCGGTTCTTCCTCGACAACGAGGTGATGGACGCCGAGGCGGCCCTTGGCTGCGGCCTCCTGGACGAGGTCGTGCCCGCCGAGGAGCTGGTCGACCGCGCCGTGGCGCTGTGCCGGCGCTGGACCGACTGGGCACCGCACTCCGTCGAGTCCACCAAGCGGCTGCTGGAGGCGAGCCACCACAACGACCTGGTGACCCAACTGGACCTGGAGCGCGGCCTCATCGCCGCCGCCGGGGGCACCGCCGACTTCCGGGAGGGCGTCGCGGCGTTCCTGGAGAAGCGCAAGCCGGCGTTCAGCAAGCGGTGAACGCCCGCGCGCCGGGCGTGGGTCGGGCCTCCGCGTCCGGCCGCGCGCCTACGGCGAGCGCGTGGCGGCGGGCTCCCCCAGGTCCTCCAACTCCTCGACGCGGGCCTTGACGGTGGTGCCGCTGACCCGCGCGGCCTTGGCCACGGCGTTGAGCGACAACCGCGCGCCGGCGTCGCGGGCGGCCAGCCACAGCGCGGCGGCGGCCCAGCCGAGGGGGTTCTTGCCGCCGGCCCGGTCGGTGCCGCACACCGGCGACAGCCGCCGCTGCGCCGCGCCGACGAGGGCGGCGTCCAGCCCCGCCCGGCTGGCCACCTGCGCCACGTACTCGTTCGCCGTCATGGGGGGAACCGGGAGCCCCAGGCCCTGCACGACGGCCTTGTACGCCGCCTGGACGTCGCTCCACGGCGCCCGCACCGCCGCCCGCACGTCCGCCTCCGTGCGCGCCAGGTGCAGCATCCGGCACCCCGCCATCAGGCACGCGGCGGCGACGGCGTCCAGGTCCCGGCCCTGGGTCAGTCCGGCCGCGCGGGCCCGTCCGAGCAGGACGCCGGCCCGGTCGGCCACGT
>JANQNI010000338.1 GCA_028289805.1 Thermoplasmatota archaeon
GGCCTCGACGGCCTCGCGCAGCCACGCCAGGGCTGCGGCGGGGTCGTCGGTGTCCGTGTCGAGGGCGAAGAACTCGACGATGCCGGCGCCGCGCTCGAAGTGGAACCGGTCGGCGCCGGGCCAGTACTCGCTCTCGACGCGGTCGGTGACGTGCAGGACGAAGTCGCAGCCCTGGGTGCTGCACACGTCGCTGGCGGCCATGCTGTTCTTGGCCTGGGTGGCGCGGTCGTGGCCGCCGTCGGCGTAGGCGACGAAGCTGGTGCCCAGCGGGTACGGGATGGGGAGGGGCTCCTCGTCGGGGTCCTCCTGGTACTCGTTGCTGCCCACCTCGGACTTCTGGATCGTCTTCTCGAACTGGACGTCGGTGCTGCCGGCGTGGTAGTAGCGCAGGTTGAGCTGGTCGTCGAGGACCTCGACCCAGGCGAAGCCGGGGCCGTCGTAGTAGGAGTAGTACGTCGGCTCGTCGCCGGCCTTGGCGCGGCCGACGTGGCCGGCGCCGCTGATGATCAGTTCGGTGCCCGAGCAGCCGCTGCGGGGGTGCATCCACTCCAGGATGTGGTCGTGGCCGCTCAGCAGGACGTCGGCGCGGCCGCAGACGGTGTCCTGGAACCAGCGGCGCATGAAGTCCGAGTTGAAGACGTAGGCGTGGTGCTCGCTGTATTGGCCGTGGGTGCTGGTGCTGCTGTAGAGGTGGTGGCCGAAGGCGATCTTCCAGGTGGCGTTGCTCCCGTCGAGACCTTGCTGGAGCCAGGCGGCCTGGGTGCCGTCGTCTTGGGCGACGTTGGCCACGTTGGTGTCCATGGCGAAGAGGTGGACGTCGCCGGCGCGGAAGTCGTAGTAGCGCGCGGGCATCTGCCACTTCTCGCTGAGGCGGTCGGTGCGGTAGTGGTAGGCGACCTCGTTGTCGCCCTTCTGGGTGTCGAGGCCGGCGCCGATGAGGTGGCTCTGGTCGTGGTTGCCCTGGGAGGCGTAGACGGGGAGGTCCAGCACGGCCCACGGCTGTTCGAAGTGGGTCTCCCAGAGGGGGTCGTACTCGCTCTCGACGCCGTTGGGGTAGAAGTTGTCGCCGAGGTAGACGGCGAAGTCGCACCCCAGGTCGGCGCACACGAGGGCGGCCGTCTCGAGGTTCTGGAACTGGCCCTCGTCGGCGGCGCCGGCGTCGCCCAGCACGAGCATGCGCACGGGTTCGGGGCCGGTGGGTTCGGGCACCGGTTCGGGCACCGGTTCGGGTTCGGGCTCGGACTGGGTCGGCTCGGTGGCGGGGGGTTCGTACTCCCAGCGGACGAGGCCGCCGTCGTTCTGGGCGCAGCCCGCGAGGGCCACGGTGACGAGCAGGATGGCGGGAAGCCAGCGCATGGGCGCCTCGACCGCGGGGGGTTCTTGGAGTTGGCCCCTATAGATTCGGGACCTTGGGCGTCCGCAACGGAGGGGGCGGGGAAGATGGAGGCGCCGCGGGCGCGGTGGGCGGACATCGACGCGGTCCGCTGCAAGGTCGGGGGAAGAAGCGGGGGATGAACGGAGGGGGCCGGCCTGGTCACGACAAGGGCCGTCCCTCGGGTGGAGGGAGGAGGAAGGACGGGGCCCTACGCGGTCATGGTCCAGGTGTCGAGGATCTCCCGCACGCCGGTGGTGCCGAAGTCGTTGTCGGTGGCCCACGCGGTCCCCTCCAGGCTGGCGGGGGACACCTCGTATTCGACGACGGCGCTGCGCTTGGCCCAGGCGGCGGACCAGGCGGCGAAGTCCTCGGCGGGCAGGAACTCGTAGTGGCTCTTGCCGCCGCCACCGTTGATGACCTGCACCCAGCCGTCGTCGTTGGGCTCGCCGAAGGCCATCGGCTTGCTGCGCTCGTAGTGGTGGTTGTGGCCGGCCATCAGGAGGTCCACGTCGAACTGGACGAGCCAGGGCTCCTCCAGGGCGGCGAGCTGGTAGGCGTTGCCGCGGGTGTTGTGGTTGCTGTAGATCGGCACGTGCTGCAGCACGAGGCTCCAGGAGGCGTCGCCGGCGTCCTTGGCGGCCTGGGCCTGCCGGAGGAGGTCGGGGATGGCGGCGTAGCTCTGGGCGGCGGCCGGGACGCCGGTGGCGGCGCCGGCGGGGTTGCCCTCGGCGAGCTTGGCGCCGGGGGCCAGCAGTTCCTCGCCCTCGGTGTCGACGGTGGTGATGACGGCGGGGCCGTACTGGAACTGGTACTGGACCTCGTTGCCGGGGAAGGCGAAGCGGGTGCGGAAGCCCTCGAAGAACTCGCCGTCCTTGCCCTCGTGGTTGCCGGGGGCGGCCATCAGGGGGACGCGGGCGAAGAGGGGCTCGAAGTACCAGAAGTAGTCGTCCCACTTCCACTGGATGCCGTCGGCGTAGGTGAGGTCGCCGGCGATGACGATGAGGTCGGGCAGTTCCTCCATGGCGAGGACGAAGCCGGTGGTGTTCTTGCTGCCGTCGTAGATGACGCCCTGGTCGCCCCAGTGGGCGATGCGGACGGTGGCGTCGGGGCCGGGGTCGGTGTGGCCGCTGTAGACGGGGCTGTCGCCGCTGCTGCCGCTGACGCGGTACCAGACGGTCTGGCCGGGCTCGAGGCCGGTGAGGGTGGCCTCGTGGACGGCCACGTCCATGGGGTTCTCCTCGCTGATGGCGGGGTCGCCGGGGTAGGCGACGGCGCTGGTGGCCGGCGCCTCCTGGCTCAGGTCGGCGGGGTCGGTGCCCCACTGGACGACGGGCTGCACGTCCACGTCGGCGCCGGCGGTGAACCAGGTGACGGTGAGGGTGGTCTTGGGGTCGTCGGCGAAGCTGAGGTGGACGCCGTAGGGGCTGCCGTCGCTGCGGTTGTTGAGGGGCCGGTAGGTGTGGTCGAAGCCGGTCAGGGCGACGGGGTCCCAGGTGCTGTTGGCGTAGTCGGGCACGCCGTCCTCGGGGCTCTCGTGGTAGGGGTAGCCGCTGCGGTCGACGGCGTCGGGGGTGCCGTCCACGACGGTGGCGTCGGGCGCGTCGGGGGTGCCGGTGTCGTCGGCGTCGAGGGCGTGGGGGGTCTCGGTGCCGTGGCCGCCGTGGTCGTCCTCGGCCGGGGGCTCGTAGTCCCAGGGGACGAGGCCGCCCTCGCTGCCGACGCAGCCGGAGAGGGTGGTGAGGGTCAGGAGCGCGAGCGCGGCGAGCGCGCGGGTGGGTTGGTTGCGCATGGGCGCGGCCGATTCGGGCCCTCCCTTGGCCGCGACGGCTTGAGAGGATTGTGCCTATTGATTTCCGGCCTCCATCCCTATAGCGCCATGAATCTCGCCGGGTCCTGGCCTCGCCCCGCGTGGGTCACGGCGTGGAGCGGTGTAGCTCGGTGTACCAGAACTCGATGTGCTCGCCGTCGGTGGCGAAGGCGCGCAGGCGGTCCTCCCACGCGGTGAAGAACCAGAACCCGAGGCGGCTCTCGGCGTAGGCGGCGCCCCGGTCGGCCACCAGCGGTTCGGTGAGGGCGGCCGCCCCGCTGACGACGAAGCGGGTGCCGTCGCAGCCGGCGGGGGGCTCGAACCACTCCAGGGCGTGGGCGTGGGCGCTCAGGACGACGTCGACGCGGCCGCACAGGTGCTGCTCCACCCAGGCGGCGCGGGCGTCGCCGTCGGCGGGCTGCTTGGCGGTGCCCGTCAGGTAGGGGTGGTGCCAGACGGCGAAGCGCCACGGGGCGGGGCGCTCCTGGCCCAGCACCTCCTCGGCCCACGCGGTCTGCGCCTCCGCCAACTCCGGGTGCAGGCCGACGACGGTGGAGTCCAGCACCACCACCTGCACGGGGCCCTGCTGGACCTCGTACCAGCGCGCCGGCATGCCGAAGCGGCCGCCGTGGGCGTCCTCCCGCTCGGCGTAGGCGATCGGGTGCTCGGCCAGGTCCGCCGCGAGGCCGCCGGGGCCGTAGTCGACCTCCCCCAGGGCCATCCAGAAGGGGTAGCGCAGGTCCCGGAACGGGTCCTCGAACGCGTCGAACCAGC
>JANQNI010000345.1 GCA_028289805.1 Thermoplasmatota archaeon
AAGCGGGCGGTGCTGGACGTGGCGTCCTGGCCCTGAGTCGGGCGCCGCCCAATCGTCGGAAACCCCCATCAACCCCCCCACCCTGCCAAAAACCGTGTCCACGCCGCCCCGCGCCGACGTGACGGAGCAGATGGAGGAGTACCTCGAGACCATCTACCGCATGGAGGAGGAGGGCAAAGTCGCCCGCACCGGCGAGGTCGCGCGCCAGCTCGGCGTCGCCCCGCCGTCGGTCACGGACATGCTGCAGAAGCTGGAGAAGGCGGGCCTCGTCGTCTACGAGCCGTACAAGGGCGTCCACCTCACGGAGGGGGGGCGCGCCGTCGGCCGCCGCCAGTTGGAGAAGCACCGCGTCATGCAGGCGTTCCTGCAGGAGGTGTGCGGGATGGGCAAGGACGAGGCGCACGAGGCGAGTTGCGACATGGAGCACTCCATCCCGGACGCCCTCGACGCGTGGATGCGGGCCTTCCTGGAGGAGCGGTTGGGCAAGCCGTTCGACACGACGCGGAAGGTGCGCGAGCAG
This sequence comes from Thermoplasmatota archaeon, assembly GCA_028289805.1. Classification (GTDB taxonomy): domain Archaea; phylum Thermoplasmatota; class E2; order JACPAO01; family JAHFTW01; genus JANQNI01. The sequence continues at coordinate 521 of JANQNI010000345.1, forward strand.
ATCTCGTCGTGACGCGCCCGGGCGGCGGCGCCCGGACCGGTCCGGATCCATGAGGCGCCTGCGGGTTTCGACGACCCGAAGCCTTCAAGGCGGGCGCCCGACTCGCGCGGTTTCGAGGAACCGAAAATGCGCGTCACCCTGGTCTTGACCCTCCTGCTCGCCACCGCCCTCGCCGGCTGCACCGCCGGCGACGATACGCTCCGCATCGCCTTCGTCGCCAAGGACACCGCCACCGCCCCCCACGAGGACCTGGACCGGCTGGAGGCGTGGGTCACCGACCAGACCGGCCGCGACGCGGAGGTCAGCTTCTTCACCAGCAGCACCGCCGCCCTGGAGGCCGTGCGCTTCGGCCAAGCCGACGTCGCCTCCGTCGACGGCGCCGCCGCCTGGCTCGCCTGGACCCAGAACGACCTGGAAGCCATCGCCGCCGAGACGCGCAGCGACGGCCGCACCTTCTACCTCGCCGCCGCCTGGGTGCGCGCCGACAGCGACATCCAGGACGCCTCCGACTTCGAGGACCGCACCTCCTGCCACACCGGCGCCACCAAGAGCGCGGGCATGCTCATGCCCATGAGCTACCTCGTGCGCGAGGGGCACGTCGACGCCAGCGGCTACGAGGACGACATCAGCCAGGTGCAGCAGATGGCCAAGGACTTCTTCGACGAGCCCGTCATCGGCGGCGCCTACGCCGGCTATAACGGCGCGCTCCAGTGCCTCTCCGAGGAAGTCGGCGACATCGCCTTCGTGCGCGACACCACCCCCGAGGACTACTGCGGCAACGAGGGCGACGAGACCCCGACCTGGTGCCTGGACCTGGACCAGTACCGCAAGGTCGTCACCTTCGGCCAGGTCCCCGAGCACCCCTTCATGGTCAGCCCCGACCTGGACGAGGACGCCCGCGCCGACCTGCTCTCCGCCCTGCTGGCCCTCAACGACAGCGACGACGGCCTCGCCATCCTCGACGCCACCTTCGGCACCGGCGGCATCGTCGCCGTGGACACGCAGACCCACCTGGGCGACTACGGCAGCCTCGTCATGCACCTTCCCGGCATCGAGAAGTACGCCGAGAGCAAGTAGGCGCCCCGTGCACGCCCTGCGCCTCCAGGACCTGCGCGCCGGCTACCGCGGCGGCCCCGACGTCGTGCGCGGCGTCCGCCTGGATCTCTCGCCCGGCGACGCCGTGGCCGTCCTCGGACCCAGCGGCGGCGGCAAGAGCACCCTCCTGAAGGCCGTCGCCGGGCTCGTCCCCGCGCGCGGCGGCACCCTGGAGGTCCTCGGCACCCGCGCCCCCGAGCGCCCGCCCCGCGGCAGCGTCGGCTACGTCCCGCAACGGCTGGGACTGGTGCGCCACACCAGCGTCCTGGACAACGTCGTCCACGGCGGCCTGCACGAGACGACCCCCCTCCAGTCCCTCCTGCACCGCGCCCCCGCCGGCGTCGTCGAGCGCTCCTGGGACGCCCTGGCCGCCGTCGGCCTGGAGGACAAGGCCCACGACCCCATCGTGCGCCTCAGCGGCGGCCAGCAGCGCCGCGTCGCCGTCGCCCGCGCCCTCGTCCAGCGGCCCCGCCTCCTGCTGGCCGACGAGTTCCTTGGCGAACTGGACCCCGCCACCGCCGACACCGTCGCCGACGCCGTGACCCGGCTGCGCCGCGAGCAGGACACCGCCGTCCTGCTCGTCGAGCACCGGCTGGAGCAGGCCCGGCACGTCGCCGACCGCGTCTACCGCATGGACGACGGCGTCCTGCACCGCGTCGAGGAGGCCCGCGCGTGAGCAGCCCCGCCGGCGGTGCCCGCCGCGTCGTCGTCCTCGCCGCCGTCGTCCTCGCCGTCGCCTGGGCGTGGACCGGCCTCGACATCGACCTGGACCGCCTCGACCGCGCCGGCGCCGCCCTCGACGCCATCGTGCACGAGTTCTGGCCCCCCGAGCTGGGCCGGGGCGCCCTCGTGTGGGACGCGATCGTGGAGACCGTGCAGATGGCCGTCCTCGCCACCGTCTTCGGCACCGCCATCGCCATCCCCCTCGGCCTCGTCGCCGCCCGCACCGTCTTCCCCGCGTGGGTGGCCGTCCCCGCCCGCCTCGCCGCCACCGCCGTGCGCGTCGTGCCCATCCTCATCTGGGCCCTGCTGGCCGTCATCACCCTCGGCCAGGGGCCCTTCGCGGGCGTCGTCGCCCTCACCTTCTACACCGTCGGCTATCTCACCAAGCTCCAGTCCGAGAGCATCGAGGGCATCCCCCGCGACGCCCTCGACGCCGTCCGGGCCATGGGCGCCCCCCGCTACCAGCAGGCCTGGCACGTCGTCCTGCCGGAGGCCGCCAACGCCCTGCGCAGCCAGGTGCTGTTCATGTTCGAGTACAACGTGCGAAGCAGCAGCATCGTCGGCTTCGTCGGCGCCGGCGGCCTCGGCGTCCTCCTGGACGTGGCGCGCGAGTTCCGCGACTACGACCGCATCACCGCCTACGTGCTGGCCCTCTTCGTGGTCGTCGTCGCCATCGACGGCCTCAGCTACCTCCTGCGACGACGCTACGTCGAGCACGCCGAGGGCGGCAGCGGACGGGGCGGCCGCCGGGCCCGCTTCCGCGACGTGCTGGCCCCCTTCGCGGCGGGGCCCTCGGAGCCAACGCCGCCGCGCCGCTGAACCGGGCCCGCCGCACCGCCGGAACCTCCGCTGGAATAGCCTTATACCCAGCCAGGAGTCGGCGCCCCCCGCGCAGGACGCCCCATGGTGTTGTGAGCCCGCCTCCGTCGCGCTCGCTATACCCTGCGCAGGAGCTATCCATGGCCACCTACAAGATCGTCATCAACGACCCCTCCGACGGCAAGAGCTACAACTTCGAGGTCACCGGCCACCACGCCCAGAACCTCACCGGCAAGAAGATCGGCGACCAGGTCGACGGCATCAACGCCAACCTGCCCGGCTACAAGCTCGAGGTCACCGGCGGCACCGACAAGAGCGGCTTCCCCATGCGCCGCGACTTCGACGGCGGCGAGCGCCGTCGCCTCCTGCTCTCCGAGGGCACCGGATTCCACCCCGTCAACGCCCCCGGCAAGCGCATGCGCAAGAGCATCCGCGGCAACACCGTCACCCCCGACATCATCCAGGTCAACATGAAGGTCGTCAAGGCCGGCAGCAAGCCCGTCGCCGAGCACTTCGCCGCCCTGGCCGAGCAGGAGTAGGGTTTTCTCCTCTTCTTCTTCCTTTCATCTCTTGCTGTTGCGTCTCTGCGTCAGGAATCCTTCGATGCCCTCTGCCAAGACGCGCAGGCGTGGTGCTTGCGGTGGGCTTGTGTTCAGGGGCAAAGCGCGAGCGTTGACGCATACGGCCCTGGGCTAGAGGCGCCTGGCTTCACACCTCGTCGGGCTCCACCGGTTCGTAGAGCCAATCCGGGTCCATGTCCAACACCAGGATCAGCCGTAGCTCGTATTCCGCGTTGAAACCTTCCAGCAGTTCCACGCGCACCCGTTCCTCTCCGCCCTGAAACGACCGAAGATTCAACCGCCCCTCCGCGACGCAGGGGGGTGGTCCCGGCTCGTCCGGGAACACCACGCACGCGGCGCCCTCGTCCACGGTCACCTGGAATGTGGCTTGACGTGCCCGCAGGGGCGGTTCGAACGCGTGGTCCGCCTGATACTGCTGTTCGTTCCCTTCGGCCGCCGGGCCCAGGAGGTCCCGACCAACGGCCAGGGTACCGGCGAAGGTCCAGTTCTCCGTGGGGCTGGGGCGGGTCTGCGTGACGTACAGTCCAAGGGCCGCGGTGACGGTGTCTGCACCGTCCGTCGCGCGCGCCACGAGGATGTAGAATCCGGGCGTCCATCCCTCGACGCTCCACGTCGAACCGTCCATTGCCTTGCCGCACGACGCGGTCGGACCGGACGCCGGTAGCTCGGCTTCCACGCGAACCACTTGGTCGTGACCCCGCAAGGGCGTGTCTTCCAAGGGCGGATCTCCGGACTGGGGCCGAAGATCGGCTGCTCGTTCGCACGCCCACGAGACGTGCACTGGGTCACGGTCCAAATCGGATGCCTCCGCGTGCAGGTGCAGCACCTCGCCGGGGACCACCCAGTCTGCGGATGAGGCGGCGTCAATGCTGGGGGGCCGGTTCGTGCCGGTGCCTAGGACCACGGTGCGCTCGTGGCGGTCGTCCGGCTCCTCCGTCTCCAGGACAACGACGGCTGTGTGGTTCCGGACACCAGGGACCCACTCCGCACGTGGGCCCTCCCCGACGACGACGCCGTCCACGCTCCAGCGGTGGGTGCGGGCAGTTAGGTCCGTTGACAACCGCACCGGCTGCTTGGTGGGGTCGTCGGGGAGGCTGACACGAATGGCCTCCGGTGCCTGGGACGCACACCCTGCCAGGCTGGCCAGGAGGACCAGCAGGCATGGCAGGACGGGGGTCACGGTAGGAGCCCGAGGGTACGGCACGCAAGGGACGCCGCAGGGAGTGTCATAAACGTATTGGACACTGCGCCGCACGTTCTTGCCGTTCGTCGAGTGGATGGTTTCAGTGAATCCTCCCCAAAGTTTACGGCCTCCTGACGATGGGCTCGAACCATGGCAATCCGAGCCATCTTGGCGCTCCTTGTCTTGCTTAGCCCCGGGTTCCTTGGCGAACCCGGCAACACTCCCTTGATGGACCCCGAGGCCCACTCGGGTCCCGGTCCTGCCGCCGAAGCCTTCGCCCTCCACGCTCCTGGCCTGCGCCTCGCCACCGAGGCTGAGCGTGCCGCCAACGGCTGGCCTGCCGGCACCTACCTCTCCGAGGGGCCCCTCGTGGCAGTTGCGGACGACACGGCGACCCTGCTTGTCCCCGACGCCGGCACCTGGCACGAGGTCGCCCTGCCCCTTGTCAAGACCTGGGACGTGGATGCGGTCTCCATCGACGGGGTTACCGGCGAAATCCTGGCGGCCGACGAAACGACCCTGCGTTCCTTCGAGGCGGACGGCCTGCGCGTCGTCTCCGCCAGCGACGGCGGGCTCTCGGCCAACGCCGACCTGCCGGGCGTCGAACTCCAGTACGTTCCCTTCGAGCCCGTCTGGGTCGTGGAGACGCCCTTTGGCCTCCAGGCGCCCACGCAGTCGTTCGACGTGCTTGTGGCCCAGGCCGCTGTGCCTGGCATCACGCTTCTTGGCCCTTGCCCCAGCGCCGTCCCAGCACTGGGTTGCGATCTCCTATGGCCCGCGTGCTCCGACGGCATCGACAACGACGGCGACGGCTGGACCGACGCCGACGAAGACACCGGATGCGACGGTGAAGAGGACGACAATGAATACAACTCGCGTCAGTCCATGGCCTTCGGCCTGATTGGTGAGATGAAGTGGTGCAGCCGGTTCCCGTACAACTGGAAGGCCCACATGGGAAGCACCGGCGACGACATCGAGGACGTCTTCGACGCCAGCGGAGAGCGGGTCGTCCCGAACCCGTATCATGCCGCCGAAGTGTGCTTCCACGGCACCATCAGTGCAGCCAACACCTGCGACACCACCACCAACTGTAGCAACTACCCGTTCAGTGACTGCGAGAGCAAGCGTTTCTGCTACCCGTCCCGCGTCGGCAGCGCGCTCTACTACGCGCGCCAAAGCCAGAGCATCCCCGGCCTCAAGTTCGCCCAGGTGACCCATTATGACGTCGTCTACAGTTCGGGCGGCAGCCCCTATTGTGGATACGCCACGGGGGTCGGGACGAGCGTCAGCGTCGGCATGCCCAACACGGAAACCTCGTGCCCCCGGTACGTGTGGAGCCACGAGGTCGGCCACAACTTCGAGGCGACCCACAGTGACGGCATCGTCGGAACGGGTGGCGACTGCAGCACCGTGATGATCGACTTCGGCTGCAAGGACAACCACTTCAGTCGTGCCAATCGCTGGAACGTCAACTACTGTTCCACCTCGTCGTCCTGCCCTCGGTCCGGGACGCTCTAGGTTGGATCCGTCCTGCTTCTCCCTCTTGTTCCCTAGCACTCTCTCCGCCCCACCCCCGGAACACGTTCATATACCCCCTCCCTGTGGGCGAACCTGCAGCCCAGGCTGCCCTGGAATGTGCCCACCGCCGCCCGCAGGGGCAAGGCACCGGGTGAACCGGGAAATTCCGCGAGGTGAATCGCGTATGAGCAAGAGTGCATACTCCTACATCGGCGACGCTTGGAAGAAGCCCGACACGAGCCACGAGAGTGCCCAGTGGCACCGCCTCATCGAGTGGCGCGAGGGCGAGTCCTTCGTCCGCGTCGATCGGCCCCTCCGCCTCGACCGCGCCCGCGCCCTCGGCTACAAGGCCAAGCAGGGCGTCATCGTCGTGCGCGCCCGCGTGCGCCGCGGTGGCCTGCGCAAGAAGCGCTTCGACGGCGGCCGCGTGCCCTCCAAGATGGGTGTCAAGAAGATCACCATGAAGCAGAACACGCAGGTGATCGCCGAGCAGCGCACCGCCAAGCGCTTCCCCAACCTGGAGGTCCTCAACTCCTACTGGGTGGGCGAGGACGGCAAGCAGCACTACTACGAGGTCATCCTCGTCGACCCCTTCCACCCCAGCATCCGGGCCGACAAGGACCTCAGCTGGATCGCCACCCGCCCCGCCACCAACCGCGTCCTGCGCGGCAAGACCAGCGCCGGCAAGAAGCACCGCGGTCTCGTCGGCAACAAGGGCAAGGGCGCCGAGCACCTGCGCCCCTCGGTGCGCAAGAGCGGCCGCCGCCAGAAGGACAAGCTGGTGTGGAAGAAGGAGAAGCAGGCGGAGAAGACGCGCCAGTAAGCGCGAAGCGCTTGCGGGTGCGGGAGCGAGCCGTGCTTGCGCGGCTGGCGACTGCGCCAGTAAGGCCGACGATCGTCTGGCGATTCGGTGCGCACCGCACCCCTCTCCCTTCCCCCTCCCTTGACCCGCACCGCGGGCCCTGACCTTGCTCCCGCTCAGCGGAAGCTCCGTGTTGGGTTCGCGCCGCGGGGGGCGCCGAAGGGACGAGGGGAAGAGGACGGCCGCGACCGGCCTACGTCGTGTCGACGAGTTGTTCCTGGAGCGTGATGAGCATCTCCGTGAGCATGTCCTCGAAGACGGTGTTCTTGAACTCCTTCTCGCCAGCCTCGGTCTCCGTGCGGGCGATGAAGTAATGCCCGTCCTTGGTGATCTCGATCTGGCACAGCATGTCGCTCATCGGGTCCCTTCTCACCGCAGCCCCGATTTAGCGCTTTCGTGGCTTGTGCTTGACGGGGTTGGGGGCCTTGACGCGGCTCGTGGGGCCCTTGTCCTTGCGGTCGGCGGGCGCGCCGCGCTTGCGGGTGGCCACGACGTCGCCGACGCGGGCGCCCTCGGGGGCGGGGTCGCAGAAGGCGCGGCGGACGTTGCGCGCCAGCAGGAACCCCTTGTGGAGGGTGCGGTTCTGGTCGCTCTTGAGGGTCTTGACCGCCATCCTGCGGCCGCCGGCCTCGTACACCTCGCCCACGTGGACGGGGTGGTCGGGGTCCACGTTGACCTCGAAGCTGCTGGTGCGCTCCCCCTCGTTGAGGGAGAGCTTCAGGGCGACCTCGTCGAAGACGATGGCCTGCACGACGCGGATGTCCGAGGCCCGGGCCTTCTCGTGCCGGCCCTCCGTCGTCGTCTCGACGCCCGTCACGAGCATCCGGTGGCCGTCCAGTTCGAACTCGAAGCCGACGGCGATCTCCTCGTCGCTGGGCGTCTCCAGGAAGTCGCTCCAGGACGCCTCGCCGTGGCTCACCACCAAGCGCAGTCGCACCAGCTTCAGGCGGGGCGGGCTGAAGGTGCGCACGTCGAAGCACACGCTGCACTGCACCGTGACGTTGGCGTCGCCTGCCTTCAGGACGGCGTGCTCCGTCTCCTCCCCGCAGGCGGGACAGTGGGTGATGACGGCGTCGTCCACGGCCCGTCCGACCCGGGGTGCCCGATAAACCTACGCCTGCTTCTTGAGGTAGGGGAGCCCCGTGCGCTTGTTGACGGCCACCGTGTACCCCTCCGGCAGGTCCACCGGCACGCCGCTCTTGGGCGCCCGGCGGCTGAAGAAGTAGATGACCTGCTTGTGGCCGCCCTTCAGCGCCACCTCGCGGGCGTGGAGGGTGTACCCGTCCTGCTCGTAGGCCATGGAGGGGACTGGACGCGGGAGGATTTGAGGCGTGCGGGTCCGCGGCTGCGCTTCGCTTGGTCCCGAACCGCTGTCGCCAGCCGTCCGCTGCGCGGCCGGCTCGCTCCTGGCATCCGCGCCTTCGTCGCTTCGCTCCTCAGTCGCGAATGCCGTCTTCCGTCACGTTGACGACCGCCTCCCCCTCCGGCAGGTGCGGCGAGTCGATGAGGCGGCAGATGCGCCGCCCGCCCTTGCTCTTGCGCAGGTACACGCGGAACGTGGAGGTGTGGCCGACGATGTGCCCCCCGACGGCCCGCGTGGGGTCGCCGAAGAAGGCGTCCGGCTTGGCCGCCACCTGGTTCGTGACGACCACGGCGGCGTTGTGCAGCCCCCCGAGGCGCTGGAGGTCGTGCATGTGCCGGTTGAGCTTCTGCTGCCGGTCGGCCAGCGTGTTGCGCCCCACGTACTCGGCGCGGAAGTGCGCCGTGAGGCTGTCGACGACGATGAGGCGCACCGGATGCTGCCGGCACACCTCCGCCGCGCGCTCCACCAGCAGCATCTGGTGGTTGCTGTTGAACGCCCGCGCCACGTGGATGCGCTTGAGCGCCTCCTGGGGGTCCAGGTCGACGGCCGCCGCCATCTGCTTGATGCGCTCCGGCCGGAACGTGTTCTCGGTGTCGATGAACAGCGCGTCCGCGTCGAGGCCCCCCTCGTCCGGCGGGCGTTGGACGTTGACGCAGAGCTGGTGCGCGAACTGGGTCTTGCAGGAGCCGAACTCGCCGAAGAACTCCGTGATCGCCTGCGTCTCCACGCCGCCGCCCATCAACTCGTCGAAGCCGCGGCTGCCGGTGTGGACCTTCCCCACCGTGCGGCGGCGCTCCTCCACCTCGGCGCCCGTCTCGAAGCCGCCCACGTCGGCGAGCTTGCGCGCCTGGTTGATGAGTTTCTGCGCCACGCCCTCGCCCAGCTCCGCCTTCTCGGCCAGGTCGCCGGGGCTCGCCACCGCCAGCGCCATCAGGTCGTCGAAGCCCGCCCCCCGCAGACGCTCCACGGTGGCGGGGCCGACGCCGGGCAGGTCCGCCACGGTCGCGCGAACGGGGGCGTCGTCGACCATGGTCACCTGCGCGGCGGCGACATCCCCTTGCGCTCCAGCAGGGCGTCGATCTTCTGTGGGTCGTAACGGGGCTTGCGCTTGATGCGGCGCTCGACGGTCTTCTTCACCGGCACCATCTCCTCCACCTCGCGCACCACGGTCTTGACCCTGCGGCCGTCGTCCGTCTTGCGCACCGACTCCTGGCGCTTCTCCGCGCGGCGCTGCTCGCGGCGCTCCTCCCGCTCGTCCTTGGCGCGCAGCTTGGCCTCCAGCTTCTCCGCCTTGCCAAGCTGGGACCGCTCGCGCTTGGCGGCCTTGGCGTGGCGGACCTCCAGCTTCCCCTGGAGCTTCCGCGCCCTCGCGCGGGCCCTCTCCTCCTCGACGCGGCGCTTGGCGGCTTCCTTCTCGGCGTGGGCGGCCTCCCGGGCGGCCAGCTTCTCCGCCTTGCGGGCCTCCTTGTCGACGGGCTTCGGCTGTGCGGCAGCCTCGTCCTCGGCTTCCTTCGCGGCCTGCTGTTCCCGGCGGATGTGATCCTTCTCGGCGTGCGCCTCGGCCTTCTGCTGGGCTCGGCGGGCCGCGGCGGCCTCCTGGGCGGCGCGCTTCTCTTCCCGCGCGCGCGCCTTCTTGGCGGCCTCGGCCTCCTTCGCGGCCTGTTGCTCCTGGCGCAGGCGTTCCTTCTCGGCGTGCGCCTCCGCCTGGACACGCTCTTGCTCCTCGCGCTCCTTCTCGGCGTGCGCCTCGGCTGCCTCCTTGGACGCCTGGGCCTCGGCCTGCTCCTCGGCCTTCCTCTGGGCCTTCTCGTCCTTGGCGGCTTGCCGGGCCTCCAGCTTCTCCTGCTTGGCGCGTTCCTGCCTGGTGGCCTTGGCCTCCTTCGCGGCTTGGGCTTCCGACTTCCGTGCCGCCCGGGCTTCGGCCTTCTCCCGCTTGGCGGCCTCCTGGGCGTCGCGCTTCTCCTGGCGGATGCGCTCCTGTTGGGTGGCGGCGGCTTCCTTCTGGGCGGCGCGTTCGGCCTGCGCTGCTTCCTGGGCGGCCTTCCGCTCTTGCTTCGCGCGTCCCTGCTTGGCGGCCTCGGCCTCCTTCGCGGCCTGTTGCTCCTGGCGCAGGCGTTCCTTCTCGGCGTGCGCCTCGGTCTTGGCGCGTTCTCGTTCGGCCGCCTTCGCTTCGCGCGCCGCCTGCTTCTCCTGCCGCAGGCGCTCCCGTTGCGCCCGTGCTTCTGCCTTCTGCTGGGTCTTCTCGGTCGCGGTCTCCTCGACGGGGGCGCCGTCCGGCTCCTCCCCGGCGGCCTCCGGTTCGGGTGCGGTCGCCTCGGCCTGCGTCTGCGACGCCGCCTTCTCGGCTCGCCGGGCTTCCCTTGCAGCCTGCTTCTCCTGCTTGGCGCGCTCCCGCTCGGCGTGGGCCTGGACCTTCGCCTCGGCCCTCTCGGCGTCCTTGCGCTCCTTCTCGGACCGCTTGCGCGCCTGGGCCTCGGCCTTGGCGTCTGCCTTCGCTTGCTTGGCCTGCTGCTTGGCTTCCGCCCTCGCCTGCTTGTCGCTGTCGCTCATGCGTCCACCTTCCCGGCCGCGTCAATCCACTTCTGGACGGCCTTCTCGGAGAGCTTCGCCTTGGTGATGGGAACCGGGACCGACTCCTGGTCCCTCTGGATGGCCTCGAACAGCCCGGCGGCGTCGGCGGCGGCCAAAGCGCCGGGGGCGTCGATGCCGACGCGCACCAGGGCCTCGGCCGGTCGCGGCCCGACGCCGCGCACGCGCATCAGGTCGGCCACGGCGTGCCACGTCTGCAGGGTGGCGGCGGCGATGCCGGTCGACGCGTGGAGTCGCTCCAGGTCCTGCTCCAGGAGGGCCTCGACGGTCTCGACGCCGTGCTCCCGGAGCGCGGCGGCGTAGGTGGGGTCGACGTCCTCCAACTCCGTGACGGGCGTGCCCTCGTGCCCCTTGTCGGGGAAGCGGAGGGTGTCCGTGAGGGACCGGGGGCCCTTCCCCTTCAGGTCCTGGACGCGCTTGGTCAGTTCCGCCTTCTTGGCGACCTCGGCGGCGTGCTTCTGCGCCGCCTCCTTCGCCTGCGCGGCGCGCTTCTGGGCAGCTTCCTTGGCCAGGACGGCGCGCTGCTTGAGCGTGAGTTTCTCCCCGTCCGCCTTGCCGGGCGCCTCGTCCTGGGTCGCCTGGGCCTCGCTGGCCTTCTGGGCCGCGCGGCGTTTGCGGGCCTCGTCCTTGCGGGCCTTGGCCTCCTCCTTCTGGGCGGCGAGGCGGGCCTTGCGCTCGGCCTCCCGCGCGGCCTGCTGCTCCTTCTGGTGCTGCCGGGCCTCCTTGCGCAGGTCGGCGGCGGAGGGGCCCCGCGCCTCCTCCTCGGCGGGGCGCTCCTCCTCGACGACGGTGAATCCGCCGCGCGTCTTGTACTCCTCGCCGGGACGGTGGCCGAAGGCGTGGATGCGCTCCAGGTCCTTCTCCTCGTCCTCGGGCAGCCGTTCCATGACGGAGCGGCCGTCGGGCAGGCGCACCGGCTCCTGCTTCTTCGCCTCGTCCTCCTCGACCTTCTCGAAGAGGCTGCGGCCGTCGGCGAGCTTCGGCTTGCCGGCCTCCCCGGACGTGTCGCTCTCCAGCTTGGAAAACAGGCTGCGGTCGTCGGCGAGGCGGAACCGGGCGTGGTCGTCGGGCTTGACGCGGGCGAAGCGGCGCCCGTCCTCCTCGGCGAGGCTCCAGGGGTCGGGCCTGACGTAGCCGGTGCCCCTGCGCAGCGCCTCCAGCCACTCCCGGTCCTCCCGCTCCTCG
>JANQNI010000378.1 GCA_028289805.1 Thermoplasmatota archaeon
GGAACGTCTACCTCAGCCCCGGCCTGCTCATCGGCCTCGACTTCCTGGTGGGCGAGCCCGTGGAGGTGACGGCCGTCCTGGAGTCCCCCGTCGACGACACCGTGGACGTGGAGGCGACCCTGTACCTGATGAACGACGACGGCTGGACCGCCCTCACCGAGCGCACCGTGGTGCAGGCGGCGATGACGGCGGGCACGCCCACCGAGGTCTCCCTGTCCATGCCCGTGCTGGAGGTGGCCGACCGCATCCCGCCCTCCTCCGGCAACATCCTGCTCCAGCTGGAGACCCTCAGCACGGTCCCGTACCTGTTCTTCATCGGGGGCACGGACCCGTACGTCGCCCTGCACATGGAGGGCAGCAGCATGCGCATGCCCCTGCTGGACTTCCACGACGAGGTGGACCTGGAGGGCATCTCGCTCAACGTCTTCAACATCGAGGGGGGCGAGACGTTCAAGCACGTCAACCCGGGGCGCTCCGCCGCCTTCGTCTTCAACGTCACCAACCGGCTGCTGGAGCAGGACACTCTCGACTGGAGCCTCGGCGGCGACCGCGCCGAGTGGGCCACCGTCGAGCCCGCCAGCACCGTCGTTCCCGGCGAGGGGCACGGCCGCGTCGTGGTGCGCGTGCAGGTGCCGCAGGACGCCACCGCCGAGGACGCCGCCGAGCTGCTGCTGGTGGGCACCAGCCGCACCGACGAGACGCGGCAGGTCTTCGCCCGCATCACGGCCCTCGTGGACCTGGACAACGACATCCCCGACGAGGCCGACCGGGCCCTGAGCCTGAGCGCCGACGTGCAGCAGGAGAACGAGCGCCTGGGCCACGACAGCCCCGTGGGGGCGTGGCTCGGCGTCGCCGCCGTGGGCGCGGCCGTGGTGGCGGCGCGCCGGCGAGCGTAGACAAGGGAAGAGTCGGAGGAAGCGGGAGGAAGGGAGTGCGCCGGTCCACGCCTACTTGCTCTTGAGCACGGGCAACCCGTTCTGGGTCACCTTGATTTCCCGGTTCGCGGGGAGTTCGTAGACGGGCTCGGCGCCGTCCTGCCTGACCTCCGCCTGCGTCTTCTTGCTGAAGTAGAAGCGGTTGCCCTTCTGGTACAGCTTGTAGCCGTTGTGGGTGACGTGGACCCGGCGGGGCGTGGCCGCCTTGCTGGGGGCCGCGGCCTTGGCGGTGCCGTTGGTCTTCGTCGCCTTCGGTGCGGCCGCCTTCGCGGGGGCCTTCTTGGCGGCGGGGGCGCGGTAGCCCTTGTGGGTCGCGCAGTACTTGCTGCCGTCGCGGGCGGTGCGCTTGCAGGGGTTGCCGGCGGCGGTCAGGGCGGCGCAGGGGGCGGACGCCTTGGCGGTCTTCGGGGCCGCGTTGGGCTTCGCCTTGGCGGAGGTCGCCGTCGTGGACGCCGCCTCCGTGGCGCCGCCGGTGGCCGCGGTGCTGGTCTTCGCGTTGCCGCGACCGGTGGTGCTGGTGCCGCCGGCTGCCGGGGTGGCGCCGTCGGCGCGGGCGTCCTTGACGGCCTGCTTGGCGGTGGGGGCCAGCGCCTCGCCGAACAGGGTGACGGTGACCTTGCCGCGCGCCATGGCGCGGGCGTTCTCCTGCCAGGTGGCGACGCGCTTCTTGCTGACCTTGCCGCCGGTGACGGTGGTCTCGAGGCCCTGGAGGTAGGTGTTGACCTCGTTGGCGATGGCCTCGGCGTCACGGGCGGCGAGGTCGTCGACGCCGTCCACGCCGCCACGCGCCAGCGCCTCGGCGTACTGGGGGCCGATGCCGTCGACGAGGGCCAGCTCGGACATGGCCTGCCAGGAGCGGACGCGCTTGACGGGAACGTCGATGGCGGCGGCGATGGCCTCGACGTCGTGGGCCAGAAGCTGGTCGGTGCGCAGGATGCCGACCTTGCTCAGCTTGGCCTCGTAGGCGGGGCCGATGCCCTCCACGTCGACGACGGGGTGGATGTCGCCCTCCCAGAGCTCGACCTCGACCGTGGCAGGCAGGCCGGCGGCGGAGGCGCGGGGGGCGTTGGAGACGTTGGAGGAGGGGTCCGCGCCGTCGGGGGCCGAGCGGAACCAGTTGAGCGGGTTGAGCCAGCGAAGGAGTCCCATGGTGTTCGGCCCGCTACCCGGCAGGTCCTACTCAAAGGAGTCGATGGTGGGAGCGGGAGGGCAGGGGCTGGCGGGGACGGACCGTCGGTGCGGCCGGGGCGCGCGCCGCCGCGAGCGGCGGGGGCCGGCAAGGTCCGACGGCTAGTCGAGCAGGTCGTCGCCGTCGAAGCCGAAGTGGACGCCGTGCAGGGGGTTCAGGCGACGCAGGAGGCAGGCTCCGAGCATGGTCAGGACCCCACGGCGACGCCGCCGGCGAAGCCGAGGGCGGCGAACAGGACGGCCAGGGCGAGGCCCATCCACGGCAGGGCCGAGGTCTTGGCGTCCTCCGCGGGGCGGGGGGCCACGAGGAGGAAGACGAGGGCCAGGAGGGAGGCGAGGACGATTCCGATGAGGAACGTGGAGAACATGGATTCGGGGGGTTGGAGGCGGCCCGGTGGGCTGGCCCCGAAGGGCCGGGTGGTCCCGGGGGTGAGCCGGGTCCGGTGGTTGGTCGGTGGTGTGATGCGTGTTCCGTGCGGTGACGGAACCCACCGGGCCGCCTTCGTGTGTTGAGGTGTGTGGCGTTGTGCCATGCACCCCAATCCCTACTCGGCGTGCGCGGTACTTAGGGTTGCTCTCTTTGGAATTACGTAGCTTTCTCCATAGTACGTAATTCTGGGTCGGCCCGAGGGAGGGAGAAGAAGGAGCCCCCTGTCGGAGCCGTCAGAGCGGGATGTTCCCGTGCTTCCGCCTCGGCCCGTCCGCGCGCTTGTCGACGAGCGTCTCCAGAGTCTTGATGAGCACCGGCCGCGTCTCCTGCGGTTCGATGACGTCGTCCACGTACCCCTTGCGGGCGGCGACGTAGGGGTTGGCGAACTTCTGGCGGTAGTCGGCCACCAGGTCCGCCCGCTTGGCCTCCAGTGCCTCCCCCTCCAGCCCCTTCAGTTCGGCGCGGTGGATGATGTTGACCGCGCCCTCGGGACCCATGACGGCGATCTCCGCCGTGGGCCACGCCACGTTCAGGTCGGCGCGGATGTGCTTGGAGCACATGACGTCGTAGGCGCCGCCGTAGGCCTTGCGCGTGATGACGGTGAGCTTGGGCACGGTGGCCTCGGCGTAGGCGTAGAGGAGCTTGGCGCCGTGGCGGATGATGCCGCCGTGCTCCTGCTTGACGCCGGGCAGGAAGCCGGGCACGTCCACGAACGTCACCAGCGGGACGTTGAAGGCGTCGCAGAAGCGCACGAAGCGGGCGGCCTTGCTGCTGGCGTCGATGTCCAGGACGCCCGCCAGCACGGCGGGCTGGTTGGCCACCACGCCCACGCTGCGGCCGTTGAGGCGGGCGAAGCCGGTGACGATGTTGCGGGCGAACTCCGGCTGGACCTCGTTGAACCGGCCGTCGTCCACGACGGCCCGGATGACGCGGACGATGTCGTAGGGCTTGTCCGGCGAGTCGGGCACCAGCCTGGACAGTTCGGGGTCCATGCGCCCCGGCGCGTCCGTCGGCTCCACCAGGGGCGGGGAGGCGAGGTTGTTGTTGGGCAGGTACGACAGCAGGTCGCGGATGCCCGCGATCAGGCTCT
>JANQNI010000015.1 GCA_028289805.1 Thermoplasmatota archaeon
TCACCCGGACGGACCTGATTCGGACCTACGCCAGCTGAATCGCCCTGCCGCGCCGCGGGCACGTTCCCGCGGCTCCAGGCGCGCTCTGGTCGCACCGGACCCACGCACCCGGTTCCATGGCGCGCCGGCTCCTTCCCTCCTTTTTCTTCCCGCGACGGTTCGTCGTGCCGACGACAATCCTTTAGGGCGAACGCCCTGCTGATGGATTGATGTGGTGTGCGCGTCCGGCCAAGGCCGGCCTCTGCTTCCTGCTGCTGCTCCTTGCAGCCCCCGCCTCCGTGGCCGTCGACGCCGCCGAGGACGCGGACGGGCAGGCCAACGACTGCCAGGCCAACTCCGACTTCAAGTGCTGCGGGGACATCCTGCTGGACTTCCTCAACCCCGGCCTGAAGGCCAAGGGCGACGGCAAGGTGCACGCTCAGGGGCAGCTCTTCGCCCAGTTCCAGGCCATCGGTGCCGGCGCCGAGGACATCGCCACCTTCGGCTTCAGCTTCAGCCCCGTGGGGCAGGAACTGGACGAGGGAAGCGTGTGCGGCCAGGAGCCGTGGGCGCCGTCGGGTCCGTACATCATCAACTACCGCGCTGACACCGACCCCAGCGACGGCTTCTTCATCAACCTCCAGACGACCCTCGTCCCCGACGGGGAGTACGTGGCCGCCGTGCACGCCTACGACGCCGGCGACACCGAGATCGCCCGCGCCTGGACCCTCGCCGTGGTGGACAACTGCGACGACGGCACCCCCGCCGACGACCGCTGCGACGACGAACCGTACCCCACGGCCGAGCACCAGGCCCACGACCTGACGGAGCCGTGGCCCATCATGCTCCCCGGCGACGGCGCCCTCGACCCCGCAAAGAACGCCGCCCCCGCCGACGCCACGCTGACGCTGGAGTTCCCCGAGCCCCTCTCCGAACTGCGCGTCTTCATCAACGGCGAGCTGGTGCACGAGAAGGGCGGCGCGGTGCAGAACATGGCCTCGTTCGACGGCCGCGTCTGGGACGACGACCTGCTGCCCGGCTACGGCCCCTACGGCAGCGGCTCCACCGTCGCCCCCGAGTGCAGCCAGCAGCCGCCCCAGGAATGCCAGACCCTCGGCGAGGCGTGGTCCCTCTCCGGTCGTACCATCCTCGACTCCGACGTGGTGCGCGTGGAGGCCGTCGACCTGGCCGGCAACCTCGCGCAGAAGGAGATCCACATCGGCAGCGCCGGCGGCGGCGCCATCACGCTCGACGTGCCGCGCCTCCAGATCGCCGTCGACGAGCAGTCCAAGACCGTCGCCGCCGGCGAGGCCGCCGTCTTCCGCTTCCAGATGCGCAACCTGGGCGGCACCACCGGCCACCCCTTCACCGACTACGACGACCCCGTCGTGCGCGACACCCTGGAGGCCGCCCCCGGCACCTGGGACGTCTCCTGGCGGCCCCACCAGGCCATCAACCCCGGCGAGGACCAGGAGCAGGAGCTGACCATCCGCCCCGACACCGACGTGCCCCCCGGCATCTATCAGGTCAACGGCACCATCAGCTGGCGCGAGGGCCAGGAGCAGAAGGACCGCACCTGGGAACTGCAGCTCAACGTGGGCGGCGTCGCCGACGACGGCAACAGCACGGTGCCCCAGGGCGAGGCGGAGCCGGACGCGGGCGAGGACAGCCCCGGCCCCGGCGCCGTCGGGCTGCTGGCCGCCGTGGGCGCCGCCGTGGCTGCGGCGCGCCGCAGGGGCGGTGGGGGCGGCCGGAGCGGCTGAACCCCGTCGCCAGCCGAACCCGGACGCGTCCGGGCGAACCGGTTCGGGTCCGCCTCGTCCACGGTCGTCCGCGGCGGGCCGACGTCGACCGAAAAACGCGCGGGCTCCTTTCCTGAACGCTTTAATAACGGGCGGGGGTGGACGGCGACAGGCCCGTGTCGAGGGCGGGCCCATGAGGTGCAAGCCTATTCCGAGCTTCACGTTCCGCGTCGCCGGCGAGTCAGGTGAGGGTGTCATTTCCGCGGGTGAGATCGCCACGCTCGCCATCAGTGACATCGGGTTCAACGTCTTCACGTTCGAGTCGTATCCCGCCGAAATCAAGGGTGGGCATTGCTGGTACCAGGTCCGGGCCAGCAACGAGGAGGTCCTCTCGGCCGGCAGTGCCGTGGACGTCCTGTGCGCCTTCAACCAGGAGGGCATCGACAAGCACCTGGGGACCGTCCGGCCCGGCGGCGTCCTGATCTACGACCCCGGCCAGGTGAAGGAGGTCCCGGAGAAGCCGGACCTGACTGTCTACGAGATCGACTTCGACCGCCTGGTCAAGGAGAAGGTCGGCTCCCCCAAGAGCAAGAACGTCTTCGCCGTCGCCTGCTTCGCGGCCCTGTACGACCTGCCCGCCGACTCCCTGAAGAAGACGGTGCGCAAGAAGTTCAAGGGCAAGAACCCGAAGATCCTGGACAAGAACGACGAGGCCGTCGACGCCGCCTACGCGTACATCGCATCCATCCCCCGCCAGCACGAGGACACCCTCCAGGTGCAGGGGGAGGACGACGACCGCGTGCTGATCAACGGCAACGACGCCATCGCCCTCGGCGCCCTCGTCTCCGGCGTGGAGTTCTTCGCCGGCTACCCCATCACGCCCGCCAGCAGCATCCTGGAGGCGCTGGCCCAGGAGATGCCCAAGTTCGGCAACACCATCATCCAGGCGGAGGACGAGATCGCCGCCATCAGCATGTGCGTGGGCGCCTCCTACGCTGGCAAGAAGGCCATGACCGCCACCAGCGGCCCCGGCCTGAGCCTGATGCAGGAGATGTTCGGCCACGCCAGCACCCTCGAACTGCCCCTCGTGGTCGTCGACGCCATGCGCGGCGGCCCCAGCACCGGCCTGCCCACCAAGCCGGAGCAGTCCGACCTCAACCAGATGGTCTACGGCTCCCACGGTGAGGCCAGCCGCATCGTCATCGCCCCCGCCGGCGTGCGCGACTGCTTCTTCCAGACCATCTGGGCCTTCAACCTCGCCGAACGCTACCAGGTGCCCGTCGTGCTCGCCACGGACCACGCCCTGGCCAATCGCCGCGAGAACCTGGTCCTGCCCAGCCTGGGCGAGACGCCCGTCGAGTCCCGCCTGTTTGCCTCCGAGGAGGACCGGGCGGAGGACTACAAGCGCTACAAGTTCACCGATACCGGCGTCAGCCCCCAGGCCATCCCCGGCATGAAGGGCGGCATGCACGTCGCCGAGGGGTTGGAGCACAACGAGAAGGGCGACCCCACGTACACGGGCGAGAACCACACCGCCATGATGGCCAAGCGCATGGGCAAGATCGCCGACGCGTGGAAGTACCCCATGGCGCTGGAGGCGTTCGGCGACGAGAACCCCGACGTCCTCGTGGTCACCTGGGGCTCCTCCAAGGGTCCCGTCAAGGAGGCCGTCCAGCACATGGTCTCCGAGGGCAAGAGCGTCGGCTACCTGGTGCCCAAGATCCTCAACCCGCTGCCCCGCGAGGGCTTCCTCGACAAGATCGCCGCCGCCAAGGAGGTCGTCGTCGTCGAGATGAACTACACCGGTCAGCTGGAGGGCCTGCTGCGCAAGGAGCACGCCCGCGACTACCACCGCCTCAACAAGGTCCACGGCACCCCCGTCTCCTGGTTGGAGGTGCTGGAGAAGCTGGAAGAGATCGAGGCTGGCGTCCCCAAGAAGGAGGTGCACGCATGAGTCGCGCAGCGACGATTGCGTGCCTCCCCGGTGCGGCCCCCGCCGCGACGGAGGTGCACGCATGAGCGAGGCCACCACGACCCCCGCCCTGAAGCCCAAGGACTACAAGGGCCGCCTGCCCCCCGTCTGGTGCCCCGGCTGCGGCGACTTCGGCGTGCTCGCCGCCATGCAGCGCGCCCTGGCCGAGTTGGCCATTGCCCCCGAGGACACCGTGTTCATCAGCGGCATCGGCTGCAGCAGCCGCTTCCCGCACTTCATGAACGCCTACGGCTTCCACTCCTGCCACGGCCGCGCCCTGCCCGTCGCGGTGGGCGCCAAGCTGGCCCAGCCGGAGCGCACCGTCATCACCGTCGGTGGCGACGGCGACGGCATGGCCATCGGTGGCGGCCACTTCCTGCACGCCGCCCGCCGCAACCCCGACATCACGTACGTGATGATGGACAACGAGATCTACGGCCTCACCAAGGGGCAGGCCAGTCCCACCTCGGAGCTGGGCCTCAAGACCAAGTCCACGCCGTTTAGCAACGAGGAGACCAGCAGCGACACGCCCCTGAACCCCCTGGCCCTGGCCATCATGGCCGGTGCCACGTTCGTCGCGCGCGGCTACTCGGGCAAGATGAAGGAGCTCGTGGAGTTGACGAAGCAGGCCATCGAGCACGAGGGCTACGCCTTCCTCCAGGTCATCAGCCCCTGCGTCACGTTCCACGACATCTACGAGCGCGCCCGCGCGCAGCAGAAGGAACTGGTGCCGGAGCACGACCCCAGCGACAAGGTCGCCGCCATCACGGCGGCCATGGGCGAGCCGTTCATCACCGGCGTCTTCTACCAGGAGCAGCGCACCACGCTGGAGGGGGCGCAGGCGAACCTGGTCAAGAGCGCCGAGGCGGGGCTCGACCGGGGCATGGCGGCCACGGCGGCGGCCATCCGCGCCGAGGCCGGGCTGCAGTAGGTCCACGGCCGACCGCGTTCTCCTTCCTTCCTCCTCCTTCCCTCGTTCTTTTCCCCTCGCTCCGCGCCTCTCGGCCGCCGGTCTCCGGTTCCTGCGTTTTCGTCGCTCGGGCCCGTCCCGGGGAAGTCGCAAACGTTTTGTCAAACGTCGAACGATGGCCGGTGATGAACTCCACCATCCCGCTCCGCGCCCTCCTGGTCGGACTCCTGCTCACGCTCACCGGCTGCACCGCACCCACCGAAGACGGCGCGGACGACGGCGACGCCATGGGGGATTCCATGGGCGACTCCATGAAGGACGACGGCGACGCCATGGACGACGGCCACGACCACGGCGACGCCATGGACCACGACCATGACCACGGCGACGGCGTGTACCACGTCGGCTCCCACAGGGGCTACACCATCGCCTGGGAAGAGACCGTGGACGCCGCCACCGTCGGCGAGGAGGTCCGCATCACCTGGACCGTCACCGGCCCGGACTCCTTCCCCCACACCGGCCTCCACTGGGGCATGATGTCCCTGGCCGACGGCACCGACGTGCACGACTACCCCAACGTCAGCGGCGCCGTCAACGGCGAGCTGTTCCCGCCGCACACCCACGCCGCCGTCGTGGTCTTCGACGCGCCCGGGACGTACTACTTCCGCGGCCACGCCCAACTGGACGACGTGGACAACCTCCAGACGGAGGAGTGGGTTGTCGAGGTCTCGGACGCTTGATCCAGGACGCGGCGTCGCGCCCCTGGACGGCCGCCTACCCGACCGTCTCCCCCACGCCGGCCGCGTCCAGGTAGGCCGCCAGGGCGTCCCGGTACGCCGCCCCGGTGGCTTCCAGCAGCAACCGGGCGTGGTCCTCCAGCACCCGTCCCGCGTCCTTGACGGCGTCCGGCATGGTGTGCGCCAGGCTCAGGTCGCCGCCCAGGGCCAGCAGGAGTGCGTAGCGGTGCTGGTCGGCCAGGTCCGCGTGGCGCAGCCAGTCCACGCCCCCCTGCCTGCCGCCCCTGCGCACGGCGCGCACGCCGTCGTCGAGCAGGGCGCCCACGGGGCCGAGGCCGGCGAGGGTCGGCAGGTCGGCGACGCGGGCGCGGCCCTCCGCCTCGTCCTGGGCCCGCTGGAGCAGGTCCTGCACGCCCAGCCCCGCGTGCTCGGAGAGGAACGCCCCCGCGTCGCCGCCGAGGAGGGCCTCGACGCCGGCGCGGACGTTGCCCGCGTTGGCCTCCAGCACGTGGCCGAGCCGGCCGCTGCGTCCCACGTGCCCGGTGCGGGTCATGGCCGCCACGGCGTCGCGCATCCACCCCTCCAACTCCAGGGCGTCCAGGAACGCCTCCTGGTCGCTGCCCAGGTCCCGCTGTCCCAGCACGAAGCGCACCGTGCCGCGGGCGGACTGGCGCCAGGCCCGCAGGACGGGCTGGATGATGTGCTCCTCGCCGTGCACGCCGGCACGGTAGGCCGCCAGCGCCTCCGAGGGAGGCTCCTCGCGGCTCCCGTCCGGCAGCACGACGTCCACCTCGACGGGGTGGCGCTCGCGGGGTCCGGCGTAGCGGCTGCGCAGCAGGGCGTGGAGGTTGCCGGCCTTCTTGCCGCAGGGGCCGCACACCTCGACGCCGGGGCCGTCGCGGAATCCGAGGCGGACCCGCGACCGGTCCCCGTGGCCGCACGTCCACCCCCGGTCGGCCGGCGCCAGGGCGATGCCCGCGCGCGCGGCCAGGGCCTCCACCCACGCATTCGGCGGGTCGGGGGCCTCGCCGGTGCAGGCGAGTCCGGGCTCGGCGAAGAAGTGCAACCCCTCCTCCTTGGCCATGGGGCGGTAGGCCATCAGCAGCGTGCGGGCGTCGTCGTGGTTCTGGACGCCCAGCATGATGGAGCGGGGGACCTGGCCCCGCTGGAGGAAGAAGCGGCGCTGGCCGCCGACCTTGTGGTCGATGAGGCGCGGGAACGCCTCCTGCTCGGCCAGCGGGATGCTCTGCAGCACGCCGCCCACGATGCCCTTGTCGCGGCGCAGGAAGAACCCGGCCTTGCCGGCGGCGACCTTCTCCAGTCCCGCGCGGACCTGGGCGACGGGCTTGGGTTCGCCGTGGGGGCAGTCGGGCAGGACGCGCAGGGGGTCGTCGCGCAGGGCGACGAGGCGCACCCGGAACGCCCGCTGTGCGGTGCCGGCGGCCGTGCGGATGCTGGTGCGCTTCTTCTT
>JANQNI010000038.1 GCA_028289805.1 Thermoplasmatota archaeon
CACCATGAAGTCCAGCGCCGGGCTGCTGGGCGCCCGCATCCTCTCGGACCACCTGCGCGACCTGGAGGAGATGGCGCGCACAAACCGCATGCCGGACGCGGCCGCCGTGGCGCGGGCGCGCACCCTGTTCGAGCAGACCATGGTGGACCTGGTCGCCACCACCGAGTGACCGCCGCGCCGCCACCGCCTGGCTTTTGACGCAACCGCGGGTCCCGGCGCCCATGCAGATCGAGATGGATCCCGTCGTGCGGGGCGAGGACGGCGCGACGCTGCGGGTCGTGGAGGAGCGCCTCAACCGGTTCGAGAACAAGAACACGTGGTGGCGTCACGACCAGAACGACACCATGGCAGAGTTCGACCGCCTCTTCGACGAGGCGGTGGCCCGCATCGAGGGCCAGCTCGGCGCGACGATCCCCCTCGTCATCGACGGCCAGGAAGTCGACGCGGGCAGCACGTTCTCGGTGCAGAGCCCCGCCGACACCTCCGTCACCGTGGGCCACTACCAGAACGGCACCCGAGACCACGTCCGGCAAGCCGTCGCCGCAAGCAAGCGCGGCCAGAAGGCGTGGGCCGCCCGGCCGTGGCAGGAGCGCGCCGCCATCATCGAGAAGGCCGCCGACGTCATGGCGCAGCGGTTCTACGACCTGTGCGCCGTCATGACGTGGGAGACCGGCAAGACCCGCTTCGAGTCCAGCATCGACGTGGACGAGGGCATCGACTTCGGCCGGTTCTACGCGATGCACTACCGCGAGTTCGGCGGCTTCGACATGCTCATGGGCAAGCCGTTTCCCAACGAGACGTGCCGGAGCATCCGCAAGCCCGTCGGCGTCTTCGGCGTCGTCTGCCCCTTCAACTTCCCCGTCGCCATCACCGCCGGCATGGCCATGGGCGCCCTGCTGACGGGCAACGCGGCCATCATCAAGCCCAGCACCAAGGGCGTGCTGAGCGGCTGGTGGGTGTTCCAGTGCCTGCGCGACGCCGGCGTGCCCAGCGACGTGCTGCACTTCGTCACCGGCCCCGACGAGGAGGTCAGCGCCGAGATGCTCGAAAACGACGACATCGACGGCCTCGTCTTCACCGGCTCCAAGCGCATCGGCGCCCTCGCGATGCAGAAGCGGCTGGAGGCCGGCGGCCACCCCAAGCCGTTCATCGCCGAGATGGGCGGCAAGAACGCCGTGCTCGTCAGCGACAAGGCCGACCTGGACAAGGCCGTCCAGGGCGTCTACAGGAGCGCCTTCGGCTTCAGCGGCCAGAAGTGCAGCGCGTGCAGTCGCGTCTACGTCCACCGTGACGTGGCCGACGAGTTCCTGGACCGCCTCGTCAAGCTCGCCGACGCCATCCCCGTCGGCCACCCCCGTCAGAAGGAGAACTTCATGGGCCCCGTCATCGAGGCCCGCAAGCTCGACCTGTACCGTGAGGTCGTCGAGCAGGTCAAGGCCGACGGCGGCCAGATCCTCAGCGGCGGCGAGGTGCTGGCCGACGAACTGGGCGGCCACTACGTCCGCCCCACCCTCGTCACCGGGCTGCCCCTGGACCACCGCGTCTTCCGCGAGGAGTTCTTCATGCCGTTCGCCGCCGTCGCCGTGGTGGACTCGCTGGAGCAGGCCGTCGAGGAATACAACAAGGTCGAGTACGGCCTGACGGCGGGCGTCATGACCGAGGACGAGGCGGAGCAGGCGTACTTCTTCGACCACATCCGCAGCGGCGTGACCTACTGCAACCGCGCCGCCGGTGGCTGCACCGCCGCCGTCGTCAACGGCCAGTCCTTCGTGGGCTGGAAGTGGAGCGGGTCCACCGGCACCGGCGCCGGTGGGCGGTACTACCTGTACCAATTCACGCACGAGCGCAGTCAGACCTGGGCCTGAGCCACCAGGGCGACGCCGTACGCCAGCACCGCCCCCGCCGCGTAGTGCAGCGGCAGCCCCACGAGCCTGCCCCTCCGGTCGCGCCGCGTGGGCCGCTGCGGAGCCGTCAGCAGTCCGCTGACGAGCAGCAGCACGGCCCCCAGGGCCAACAGCGGCTGCC
>JANQNI010000071.1 GCA_028289805.1 Thermoplasmatota archaeon
TCCCGGTCGATGCCGTACTGCCGGTACTTGGCACCCACGGCCGCCACGACCTCGTCCACGGCGACGGCCACCGCGTCGAGGCCCTCGCGCGCCTTGAAGTCCACGCCGTCGACGCGGCGGAACTCGGCGGAGACGAGCCAGGGGTCGAAGCCGACGTATTCGCCCAACTGCCGGCTCAGTTCGTTGACGATGCGGAAGTGCTCGGACTTGCGGCGACGGTGCCACCCCATGGTGGGTGGCGGCGTGACGGGCTGGTCGAGGCCGTCGAGGATGTCGGGTTGGCCCGTGGAGAGGTCGTTGTTGAGGATGACGACGTCGTGGACGATGCCGTCGGCGATCAGCGCGTCCCCCTCCCGCAGGACGCCGTGCAGGGTGACGCGGTCGCCCTGGGCCGTCTCCACGGTCGCCTCGGGGAACAACTCCTCGGCCATGGTGCCCAGCGTCACGGCGTAGCCGGCGCCCGAGAACAGGTCGGCGAGGGCCTTGAGGTTCTGGAAGTACCACTTGTTGCGGGTGTGGTTCTCGGCCAGCAGCAGCAACTCGTGGGCGTCGGGGTAGACCTTGCCCATGTAGCCCCGGATGGCGTCGACGGCCGACGCGTGGCTTCGCTGGGCGAGGTTGTTGAAGCCGGCGGGGAAGGCGTTGGCGTCCACCACCGCCGCCTTGTGGCGGTTGCGGCGGATGTCGACGCTGGTGTAGACGGGACAGAGCACCTGGTTGCGGTGGTAGGAGAGCAGGTCCTCGATGCGCTCGGCGCCGTCGACGAGGATGCGGTCCAGTTCGTGCAGGGCGCCGACGGGCGCGGCCGGGGCGGGGTCGGGGGTCAACAGAGGTCCTCCAGGGTGAGGCCGCGGTGTCCGTCGCGTTCGATGAACACTTCGTGCCAGAGGTCGTACAGGAGTTGCTCGGCGGGCAGGCGGAAGGTGCCCGCGAGGGGGTGCTTGTCCATGGCGGACTTGGGAACGAGTCGGGCGGCGTGGTCCTCGAAGCGCCGCATCACGCCGGGGCCGGTGGCGCGGCCGGCGGGCACCTTGCGGCGCCACACGAGGTCCCGCGGCATGCCCACGTCCTCGACGGCCTTGCGGAAGATCCACTTCTCGATGCCCTCGTGCATCTTGTCCCCCCACGGCACGGCGCGGCTGGCCTGGTGCAGCGGGCGACTCAGGAACGGCACGCGCACTTCGAGGCTGGCGGCCATGCTGTTGCGGTCCACGAGGCGGAGCTGGAAGTTGTTGAGCTGGCCGCCGTTCTGGTCCCACTCGGAGAGGCTGGCGCCACTCACGTGCGTCAGCGCCACCTGCGTCGAGAGCGCCTCCGCGTGGCTCGGCGCTGCCGCCCGGATGCGGCGCAACCGCTCGTGGGCCAGCGTCAGGGGGTCCTTGTAGCGGTCGTAGCCGCCCCACAGCTCGTCGCTGCCCTGGCCGCACAGCCCGACGGTCACGGTCTCGCGCATGAACTCGAAGAGGGGCAGGAAGAAGAACTCGGTGTAGTTGATGTTCTCGTTGTGCCACGCGTACCGGGGCAGGTCCGACACCACCCGGTCCAGGTCAAAAAACGCCTCGTGGTGGTCCGTGCCCAGGTGCTCGGCGAGCCGGCGCGCCTGCCGGAAGTCCTCCACCTCCTCCGACTCCGCGATGGTGAACGTGTGGATGGGGGCGTCGGCGAGCAGGTTCTGGTGCACCGTCGCCACGGCCGCCGAGTCCAGGCCCCCGGACAGGATGACGCCCAGCGGCACGTCGGCCATCAACTGCTCCTCGACGCTGGCGACGAAGCGGTCCTTGACCGCCTCCACCGCGTCCGCGACGCTGCCGAAGCGCTCCAGGGGGACGTGGTAGTACGGCAGCCAACCGACGTGGCAGTCCGGCGTGCGGTCCGCCCGCAGCACCGCGTACGTGCCCGGGGGCAACTGGTGGACGCCGGCAAACAGCGTCGCCTGGCCCGTCAGGAACTCCAGCGCCGCGCGCTCCTTGATCCGGTCCAGGTCCGGCACCCGCGCCAGATCCGGGTGGGCAAACAGCGCCTTCTGCTCCGACGCGAAGACCCAGTCGCCGCCCACGCAGGCGTAGAACAGCGGCTTGATGCCGAAGGGGTCGCGGGCCACGAACAGCGTCCGCTCCACGGTGTCCCAGAGGGCGAAGGCGAACATCCCCTCCAGGTGCGTCACCACATCCACGCCCCAACGGCGGTAGCCCTCCAGCAGGACCTCCGTGTCCGAGTGGTCCGAGCGGAACGTCGCGCCCTCCGCCTCCAACCGCTGGCGCAGTTGGGCGTGGTTGTAGACCTCGCCGTTGTAGACGACGCAGTACCGGCCGTCGTGGCTCTCCATCGGCTGCGCGCCGCCCTCGTGGTCCAGGATGGACAGGCGACGGTGGCCCAGGGTCACGTCGGCGTCGGTCCAGATTCCGTGGCCGTCCGGGCCCCGGTGCGCGATGCGGTCGCACATCCGCTGCACGAGGGGCTTGTCCTCCCGGCCCAGAAGGCCCGCGATGCCGCACATGGGGACGCCGGCCACCGCCGCGGCAGACTTAAGCGGGATTCATCGGGCGGGCGGGCAGGGCCGGTCACCGCGACGTTGGTCGCAGCCGGGCCTATGCCGCGGGTTCCACGACCAGGTGCGGCTCATACGAGCGGAACAACGACCGATACGGGTGGCCAGGGTCGGCCAACTCCGCCACCGTGTAGTACGCATCATGCGCACGCCGATGCGCATCCCGCATCCGCTTGCTGGCGACGACCATGGCGGTGGCAACGTCCGGGTCCATGTCCACCGACAGACCAAGGCCCGCGTCGATGGCACGGTCGAACACCACCAGCGCGGTCCTGTGGTTCGCGTCCGGCCACAGATGGCGACCGCACGCCACGGCCATCCAGTGCGACCAAGCCGCAGGAATCGAATCCGTTTCGAAGGCCGGATCGCACGCAGCATCTGCCGAATTCGCGCATCGCGGACGTTGCGGATGGTCTGCCGGACGGACAGGACGTCAGACATCCCGTATACTCCAGTACGTAGGTAGTCGGACTGGAGGTCCTCGAAAATGACGAGGTTCTCAGCGCGGACATCGTCCGCATCGAGAAGCGCACTGATTCGAATCAATCGACCGTGCCCATGGCCCGGAGCAACGCAGCACGCTTGGCCTTGAATTCCGCGTAATGGGTCTTGTAAGTGGCGTCCGCATCGGAGCGCTTCTTTCGCCAGACGCCCCCCTCCCCGGGCGGGGGGCCTCGGCGCACAGGGGAGGCGGCCCCTTCCGCGCGGCGGTCCGTGGCCATGAATTCGGCTTCTACCCGCAGATATTTGAGGCTAACGGGCCGTTTCCCAACCGCGTACCGTCCACGTCGCCCGACTCGCCGTCTCCACCACGTCCGCCCCCGTGACCTCCAGCGGGTGCGCGAAGTGCGGCGCGTCCAGCACGAGCGTCTCGTACTCGCCGCCCTCGCCGGCGACGTGCAGCCGCATCCCGCGCAGCCGTTCCAACCGCCCGGCGTCCAGCCGCGCGCCGGCCCAGGAGCCATCCAACCCGTCCGCAGCCACCCGACTGAACCGGACGTCGTACCCGCCCTTCAGCAGGCCGTCCATGTAGGCGTCCGGGTCCTTGTGCCACAGGGGGGCGAAGGTCTTGAGCCCGAGCCGGTGGCCGATGCGGTCGATGCGGGTCTTCTGGTATTCGCTGGCCAGCGCCCCGGACACGACGGCGTCCAGCCGGAACTCTTGCTTGGCCCCGGCGAGGGCCCGTTCCAGGTCCTCCACCTCCTGCTCCGGGTCCGCCCGCGCCGGCGCCGTGACGAGGGGCAGGCCCATTGCGTCGGCGATGCCCTCGACGACGTCGAGGTTGGGGGTGTGGAACATCCAGGCGTCGTCCTCGGCGGGGACCATGCGCAGGGCGGCGACGACGTCCCAGCCGTGGCCCTGGGCGACCTCGACGGCGGCGACGCTGTCCTTGCCGCCGGAGAGGAGGGCGATGCAGCGCATCAGGATTCCATCCAATGCCGGCTGTCGCGGATCGTGGGGCGGAACTCCCGCGCGGCGCGCAGGTCGTCCAGGTCGAGCACGGCGCGGGCCGCCTCGTCCTGGTAGGGCGTGGTCTCGGCGAGGCGCTGCCCGCGGGGGCCGACGGCGTGGCTGCCGCCCCAGAAGACGATGCCGTCCTGGGCGCCGACGTTGTTGCTGTAGAGGCTGAAGCAGGCGTTCTCGATGGCGCGGGCGGGCACCAGCGCCTCGAAGAAGCGTCGGCTGCTGCTGGGACTGGCGCTGATGTTCAGCAGCACGTCGGCGCCCTCCATCGCCTGCTGCTTCTGGAACTCGGGGAAGTAGAGGTCGTAGCAGATGCTGATGCCGACGGCGCCGAGGCGGGTCTCCCAGACGGGCTGTTCGTCGCCGTGTGCGAAGAACAGGTGCTCGCGGAACGTCGTGAAGTTGGGCAGGGCGCGCTTGGGGACCCAGTGCGCGTCGCCGGAATCGTCGATGCAGACGGCGGCGTTGTACGTGATGCCGCGGCGAACGCTCAGGGGGGCGCCGGCCACGACGTGGGTGCCGTGGTCGCGGGCGGCATCGCGCAGGGGGCCAAGGCGGTCGTCGTCTGGCGCGAAGGCGAGGCGTTGCACGTCGTCGCCGAGGTTGTAGCCCGTCAGGAACAACTCGGGGAACACCACCAGGTCGTCGCCGCCCTCGCAGGCTGCTGCGACGCGCGCGACGTTGGCCTCCACGTCCCCGAGGCGGGGGTCGGCGCTCCAGAGGGCCACCTTCATGGCAACGGCCAAAGCCGCGCCCGGTTTGGGCGTTGCGTGACCGTCGAGGCGGCCCCCGCGGGCTCCATCGAGGAGGCCCAGACCATCGTCGTGACGTTCCTGCGCGACCACCTGGAGCGCAGCGGCGCGAAGGGCTTCGTCGTGGGCATCAGCGGCGGCATCGACTCGGCGGTCACGGCGGCGCTGTGCGTCGAGGCGGCGGGGGCGGACCGGGTGTTGGGCATCCGCATGCCACACCGGGAGTCGGACCCGACGGACGTGGAGCACGGACAGGAGCTGTGCAACCACCTGGGCATCGACAGCATCACGCGCGACATCACGCCCATCGTGGAGGGGCTGGAGGCGGCGCTGGGCTTCAAGCCGGACCCCTACGTCCACGGCAACGCCAAGGCGCGGGCGCGCATGATGTTCCTGTACGCGGAGGGGCAGGGCCGCAACTTCCTGGTGTGCGGCACCGGCAACAAGTCGGAACTGCTGGTGGGCTACTTCACCAAGTACGGCGACGGCGGCGTGGACCTGGAGCCCATCGGGGACCTGTACAAGACGCAGGTGTGGGCGCTGGCCGAGCACCTGGGCCTCCCGAGGATGCTCATCGAGCGCACGCCCACGGCGGGGTTGCACCCCGGCCAGACGGACGAGGAGGAACTGGGGGTGAGCTACGAGCGGCTGGACGCCATCCTGAAGGGCATGGAGCTCAACACGTCGCCGGACGAGATCGCCCGCCGGACGGGGGAGTCGCCGGAGGACGTGCTGCGCATCGAGGGGATGGTGCGCCGCAGCGAGCACAAGCGGCACGCGCCGTTGGTGCCGAAGGTCGGGGCCCGGACGGTGGGCATCGACTGGCGCCGCAGCGTCCACTGGGACGCGTAGTCAAGGTCCAAGCGGCAAGGGGGGAAGGGCAGAGGAAGGGCGCAGGCCCTAGCTTGCGGCCACCGCCCCGAGGTTCTCGTCGAGGTACCAGTAGGTCTGCCGCGTGTCGCGGAGGCTGACGCGGTGGCCGAGCAACCCCTCGTCCTCCAGGCGTCGCAGGGCGCTGTAGAGGGTGCGGCGGGGGAGTCCGGTCTCCTCCTGGAGTTGCTTGTTCGTCTTGGGCTCGCGGTCCTCCAGGGTGCAGAGGACCTTGCGGACGCTCTCGGGGGCGCCGGGGACGAGGGCCGAGCTCGCGCAGTTCGTGTGCGGGTCCATGGTCAATGGTATACATCGTTAACCTATATTACTGCAACGTTTAAACCATAGGCCGCCCCATGGAGACCTCGTGCCTCCCGGCTGCTGCCCCTTCGAGAACGCGTTCGACCTGCTCTCGAAGCGGCACGCCCTGACCATCCTGTGGTTCCTGGGCGAGCAGAGCCCGCGACGGTTCACCGCATTCCGGCAGGAACTGTCCATCAACCCCGTCACCCTGAGCCAGCGCCTCGGGGAGTTGGAGCGCGCCGGCGTCGTCCTGCGCGCCGAGTACCGCGAGACGCCGCCGCGCGTCGAGTACGCCCTGTCCGAGAAGGGCCGCGACCTGATGCCCCTGCTGGAGCAGGCGTGCGCGTGGGCCAAGCGGTGGAGCGCCCAGCCCCTCCAACCCCCTGCCCAGACGCCGTGAAGGCGCGAACAACACGCTCATGACCGGGCGCCGCCCTGCAAGCCCCGTGGCCCGGATCCTGGTCGTGGGCGAGCGGGCCGGCGTGGCCGGCCGCACGCTGCTGCAACGCCTCGTCGAGCGGCTGCGCGAACTGGGCCAGGACGCGGCCATGTACGGCACCACCGAGGAGGCCCCAGCCCCGTCGGTGGCGCAATGCGACGGCGTGGTCGCCGTGCTCGACACCGCCGGGGCGGAGACGGCGGCCGTGGTCGCCTACGCCCACGCGC
>JANQNI010000091.1 GCA_028289805.1 Thermoplasmatota archaeon
GCTACATCAACACCACGGCGGCCGTCAAGGCGGAGTGCGACGCCAGCGTCACCAGCAGCAACTACCTGGAGATCTGCGAGAAGCTCCCCGGCGACGAACTGGTCTTCGTCCCCGACGCCTTCATGGGCCGCCACCTCCAGAAGGCGCTGGAGGGCAAGAAGACCGTCCACATCTTCGATGCGACGTGCGAGGTCCACGACCGCTTCACCGCCGACTCCGTGCGCGCCTGGAAGGAGAGCGCCGAGCGCGAGGGGCGCGACCTGCAGGTCCTCGTCCACCCCGAGTGCGCCAGCCCCGTGCTGGACGCGGCGGACTTCATCGGCTCCACGGAGAAGATGATGGACTACGCCCGGCGGCTGGAGGCGGAGGGCAAGGTGGACGTCATGCCCATCACCGAGTGCGGCACCGCCGACCGGATGCGCGCCGAGATGCCCGGCCTCAACATCATGGGGGCCTGCGTGCTGTGCCCGCACATGAAGCGGACGGACCTGACGCACGTCCTCCAGGCGTTGCAGGACCCGACCCCCGATCAGGTCGTCGAGATCGACGACGCCGTGCTGGCGGGGGCGCAGCGCAACCTGGAGCGCATGTTCGAGCTCAGCCCGTAGGCGCCACGGGTGCAGGGCGTGGGCCCGCGACGGTCTGCCGTGCCCAGCGACCGCGAGTCCCGCGACGCAACCCTTTCATACGCGGGAGGGGAGTCAGAAGCCATGCAAGCGGTGATGCTGGGGGCGTTGGCGCTCCTTCTGGTCGCCCCGACCGCACTGGCCGACGTTGACGTTGAGGATGCCCTCGCCACCGACTGCGCGGAGCCGTGCGGCTACATCGTTCCCATCATCAACCTGGACTTCCCGGAGAAGCAGACCTGCGGCGGCTCCGGCCTCATCTTCACGGGCGAGGAGGAGCGCGACTGCGCCGGCCTGCCCGCCCTCGGCGAGACCGTCCGCCTCGACGGCACGCTGACGTGGTACTACGACGCCTCGGAGGAGCCGCCGTACCCCAAGCAGGTGGGCGAGGACATCGTCATCACCTTCGGCGGCACCCGCAACAACCCCGGCTGGCTGGAGATGGCGGTGGAGCCGGGCGAGTTCCGCATCACGGACCAGGACCTCGTCAACCCCGTCTACTTCGAGACGGAGGGCGACCCCCAGACCGGCACGGTGCTGTGGTACCGCTACGTGCAGGACCTGTCCGTGACGTTCACGCGCACGGGGGACCCGTCCGCGGCGGACCTGGCGCGCATCGAGGACCGCGACGGCATCCTGCAGGTGTTCCTGAAGGCCAAGAGCACGGAGAGCAGCCAGACGTACCGGGAGAGCTTCGGCGTGGAGGAGTTCCGCTTCATGGCCACGCAGGGTCCGGGCGCCGTGGAGTCCCCGAACGCCGCCGCCAACAACAACGAGGCGCCGGGCGTCGCCGTGCCCCTGCTGGCCGTGGGCGCCCTGGGCGCCGCCGTGCTGGCGCGCCGCCGCGCGTAACGGTGCTTCGCCGCGCCCGGCTCCTGCCTACGCCTCGACGGTGAGCCAGCGGCCCACGAGGTCCGTCCGCTTCAGGGCGACGACGGGGTGGAAGCCCACGTCGAGCCGGCTCGGGGCGGCGTCGGGCGTGTAGAACCAGTGCGTCCCCTTGGCGCCGACCCAGGTGCCGCCGTGGGCGCCGACGACGGCGCGCCGCTCGGGCACGGACGGCAGGGGCACGGGCAGGGGCACGTCCTCGACGCGCAGCAGGTCCGGTTCCACGGGCCAGCGCCCGGCGAGCTCGGCGGCCCGTTGCCGTGCCCGCGCCTCGACAAGCGTCCAGTCGACGGGCCGCGTCAGTTGCGGCAGGGTCTCGCGGTGGCGGCGCCACTGGGGGATGCCGTGCAGGAACGAGACGGCCTGCTCGACCTCCCGTGCTCCGTGCCGGTCCAGGGGCTGTCCCTGCTTGTCGGTGGCGGCCAGCACGAAGCCGGCGTCGGCGCCCTGCTCCCGCAGCCGCGTGGCGAGGCGACGGCGCTGGGTGAGGCCGACCTTGGGCAGGCCGCCGTAGAAGGCGACGTACACGACGTGCTCCCGCGTGCACAGGGGGCACGGCTCGTCGTCGGGGTGGGCGCGGGGCTCGAAGACGCAGTCGGCCCAGTCGGGGGCGCAGTC
>JANQNI010000092.1 GCA_028289805.1 Thermoplasmatota archaeon
GGCGACCGGCTACAACCCCGCCTCGTTCTCGGCGATCAACCAGTGGAAGGCCGCGGCCCCCGCCGTGCGCTCGGGCACCCCGCGGCGCATCCTGGAATTGCTGGTCGGTGGGCCCGCCGGAGGCGTTTCGGAGGTGGCGCGGGGACTCGGCTTGTCCGTCTCGAACGTCCACCACCACGTGGGCAGGCTGGAGGCGCTGGGCCTGGTGTCCGTGCGCCGGGGCCGGGGCAGGCGGGGGCGCATCGCGTTGACGGACGACGGGCGCGCCGTGGTCGCCTCGCTGGGGTAGCCGGCGCACGCCGTTTGTTCGGTGCGTGTTCATGACCTACCCCGTGCATGGGGGAACGTGGACGCCCTGCCCGTCGAGGAGTTCCGCCGCCTGGACCTCAACAGCGAGGAGCTGGGCGTTCCCGTCTCGCGACTGATGGCGCGGGCCGGCAAGGCGCTGGCGGACGCGGTGCTGCGGCACCTCCCCGCCGCGCCCGCGGGCCCCGTGGTGCTGTTGTGCGGCAAGGGCAACAACGGCGGCGACGGTTTCGCGGCGGCGGACGTCCTGCTGCGGCGGGGCGTGGACTGCCTCGTGGTCCTGGTGGAGCCGGCGGACGAAGTGCGGGGCGCTGCGCGCGCCTGCCTGGAGGCGTTGCCGGGGGAGAAGGTCAAGCCGTGGCGCGGCAGCCGCCGCAGCACGTGGCAAGGCGCCCCCGTGGTCGTGGACTGCCTCCTGGGAAGCGGCCTGCGGGGCCGGCCGCGCGCGCCCCACGACGCCGCCATCCGGTGGCTCAACGACCGCGCCGCCGCCGGCACGCCCGTCGTCGCCTGCGACGTGCCCAGCGGCCTCGGCACCCCGCTGGCGGTGCGGCCCACCGAGACGGTGACGTTCCACGCGCCCAAGCAGGGCATGGACGCGGACAACAGCGGCACCGTCACCGTCGCGCCCATCGGCATCCCCGCCCGCGCAGGCCGGGAGGTCGGCTTCGGGGACCTGGACGCCGGCTTCCGGCGCTCGGCGCCCGAGAGCCACAAGGGCGACAACGGTCGCGTGCTCGTCGTAGGGGGCGGCCCCTTCCTGGGCGCGCCGTACTACGCCGGCCTCGCCGCCTACCGCGCCGGCGCCGACCTGGTGCACGTCCTCGCCCCCGCCGAGGCGGCGGATTCCCTGCGCTGCTGGGGCCCGGACCTGCTCGTCCACGACGCCTGCGCCGGCACCCACCTCACCGAGGACGCGGTCGCCGTGGCCGAGGCGATGCTGGACCGGGTGGACGCCGTCGTGGTGGGGCCGGGCCTGGGCCGGCACGAGGACACGCGCCGCGCCGCCCGCGCCGTGCTCCAGGCGGCGGGGGACGCCGGCAAGGCCCTCGTGGTGGACGCCGACGGCCTGGACGCCGTGGACGACGCGCTGCTGGAGGCGCACGGGCATCGCATGGTGCTGACGCCCCACGGGGGCGAGTTTGCCGACCTCGCGGGGTGGAAGCCGACGCGGGCCAACGTCACGAGGTACGCGGCCCGGCACGGCGTCGTGGTGCTGCGCAAGGGCGCGGTGGACGCGATCAGCGACGGCGAGCGGACGCGCCTGTGCACGCGG
>JANQNI010000094.1 GCA_028289805.1 Thermoplasmatota archaeon
GGCCTGGAGCGTCCGGGCGACCTCGTCCGCCTTGGCGTTGGCCTCGGACATGGCCTGCCGCGTCTCCTCGATGCGGCGCTCCAGCGCCGCGCGGGCGCCGTCCAGGTCCAGGTCGGTGGCGTAGCCGGCGCCCACGGGCGTCACCACGGGGGCGTCGCCGATGATGCGGGCGCGGACGTGCAGGCCGGCGCCGACGGGCACGAGGGCCTCCTGGTCGTCGTCGAGGGACGTCAGGGTGCTCGCGGCGCGCTGCTGCTCCTGCAGCATCTCCTCCAGGCGCGCCAGGTGGCCGTCGATGGCCTGGAGTTGCGCCTGGGCCGCCTCGTACTGGGCGATGGCCTGCTGGGACTCGGACTCGTCGGTCACGCAAGCCTCAGAGCTTCTTCTGGGTGATGGGGTCGGCCTGGTCGGCGGGGATCTGCGCCACGCTCGTGATCTCGACCTCGCGGCGCTTGACGCCGTGGCGGCTGCCCAGGTCCGTGTAGACGGCCTCGCGGGCGGCTTCCTCGTCGGCGCCGACGACCTCGACGGCGAAGTGCTGGCGCACGCGCCCCATCTGGAAATCGCCCTCGACCTTGTACGCGTTGTTGCTCATGGTTCTCTACTCCAGGAATCCCAGGGCGTCCTCGATGCGCCCCAGTTCGATGCCGGTCGTCCGGGAACCCGCCACCACGCCCGCGTCGTTGGCGCACATGCCGGCGCCCACGAGGCCGTGGCCGTGGTTGACGGTCCCGATCCGTGCGGGGGCATGCAGGGCCCCCTTGATGAAACTGAGTTCCTCGTCCGTGGACAGGGGGTGACACAGCACGCCCTTGTTGTTGGCCACGGCGGCGGTGCCGATGGTGGCGATGCCGGCGATCTCGCCGCGCACCACCTCGACGGCCAGGGCGTCCTCGATGGCCGCCACCGCGCCCTTGGGAAGGTCGGGGTGGACGACGGCGCCCTTGTCGTTGCACAGGATGTTGTTGCCGGCGGCGTTCAGGCGCGCGCTTTGCAGGCGCAGCACCTCGACGCCGGAAGCGGCCAGGGCCTCCAACTCGGAGGCGCGGACGAAGTCGGCCACCACGAGGCCGTTCTTGTTGCCGGCCGTCAGGCTGCCGACGAGGGTGCTTCCGCCCACCGTCGTGACGATGGGCTCCAGCCCGATCGCCTCCCGGAAGTCCGACAGGTTGTGGTCCGTCAGGCCGGGGGGCAGGAAGAGGTGGGAAGAGGTGGCCCGTGCGTAGACGCCGACGTTGGGATTCCCGAATGGGTCCAGGCGCTTGAACACGGGCGGTCGCTCCGTCTATTCCTCGGAGTCGTCGGAAGCCTCGGACTCCTCGGCCGGCAGTTCGACGGCCGCCATCTCCTGGGCGGCCTCGATCCACGGCTTGACGGCGTCCTCGGACTTGCCGAGCGTCTCCGCGACGGCGGCCGGGCTGGCAGCGGCGAGGTCGCCCACCGTCTCGATCTCGAGCTTCTCGAGCTTCTCGGCGGTGGCGGGCCCGACGCCGGTGACGGCGGTGACGGGCTGCTGGGCGGCCTCGGAGCCCTCCTCTTCCTCTTCCATGCCCATGGGGGCGAGGACGGGGGACTCTGCCTTCTTCACCTGGCGCTCGGCGATGGCCTCACGGACGGAGCCGGCGGTCTCCTGCTCGGGCAGGGTGACCTCGACGACGCCGTCGGCGAAGCGCGTCGCGCGGACGCGGATCTTGGACGGGATGGTGTACTTGCCGCGTGCCCACAGGGCCTCGTTGACCTCGCCGGAGATCCAGATGTTCTGGCTCTTCATGTGGCGGGTCAGGAAGTCGCGGACGTTGCGCACGGCGCGGTCGGCGCGCTTGCTGCGCTTGCCGTGGTGGGCGTCGCGCAGGGGGATCGTGTAGACGCGTTCGAGTTCAGAGACGTTGTCAGCCATACAGGTTCACCTCACTGCTTCAGGCGGTTCCGGCGCCAGTTGCGGCGCTTCGGGTGCGCGACGAACCGGCGGCTCGTGCGGATCATGATCCACGCCGGGACGCGGCGGTTGCTCTTCTCCGCACGGAGCAGGCGGAGTTTCTTCGCGGTCGGTTTCTTGCTGGCCATGTCTCTTCCTCCCCTTTCGGGGCGTCATTTGCGAGTGATGTTGATGTCTCGTTGCTTGGGGGTGAGCTGGGCCAGCATCTGGCGCAGGTCGTCGTCGGTGATGCGACGGGCGACCCGTCCCGACTGCGCCAGGGCCACCAGTTGCCTGGTGACCGACTCGGCGAACTCGGGCCGGCTCATGCGGATGCGGGTGAGGCGCTCGCGCGCCTCGGGCTCCATGATCTGCTGGAGGACCCGCTCGACGGCCGCCTCCTGCTGGGCCCGTTCGGCCTCGGCTTGCGCCTGGGCCTCCGGGGAAGCAGCGAGTTCGGCCTGCCGCCGCTGGAGTTCCTGGAGTTTCCGTTGCCGGATGTCTTCCAGGTCGTCCATGGTCCCTCAGTAGTTCTTGAGCTCCGGGATCTCCTTCTGGAGGGTCTGGCGGACGGCGTGTGCCGCGTTGTCCATCAGACTGCGTCCCTGGGCGGTCACGATGCGGCCCTGGCTCTGCACGTTCTGGACCAGGCCGGCGGCCTCCAGTTGCTGCAGTGCCTTGCGGGCGACGGAGCCGGAGCCCTTGGCGGCCTTGTTCGGCTTGCTGCCGCGGTCGCGGAAGCCGCCGAAGTGCTGGCGCAGGCGCTCGGTGCCGATGGGGCCCTCCACGTAGACCTTGCGCAGGACGGCGGCCACGCGGGTGAACCACCAGTCCTCCTCGACGGGGGGCTTTTCCTTGTGGATGCCCGTCTTGACGAAGGGCGCCCACTCGGGGGCCGTCACGTGCTCGTTCTTGGCGAGCTGCGCGGCGACCTCGGCGATGAGCTGG
Source organism: Thermoplasmatota archaeon (assembly GCA_028289805.1). GTDB lineage: Archaea > Thermoplasmatota > E2 > JACPAO01 > JAHFTW01 > JANQNI01. The sequence goes on from JANQNI010000094.1 coordinate 2,864, forward strand.
GTTGCGGGGACATCATAGACTGTGGTCATAGCCTCTCTCCCAGGGAAGCAAAAGCCGGCGACAAGGGTGGGGTATTTACCACTTGCGCAGCTTTGGGGGGGTCGGCGTGCGCGGAGGCTCCTTCCGCCTCGCTGGATCCGGGGTCTCGCTGGTGCTCGGGCATGGACTGCGCGGTGCGGGGGGCGTGGTCGAGGTCCGCAAGGCCCGGTTGCCGTAGGAGCGGCCGGTTCCCAGACTGCCTGCGTTCATAGGTCCCGCCGTCGTTTCGCTCCCCGCCTCAGGCTAAGTCCCGCTGGTCGATGTTGGACCGATGCGTGCAGCAACCATCGCCATCGCCTCACTTCTGACCGCCCTCGTGCTCCCCGTCGGGGCGCCCACCGCCGCCGCGGCCGCCGAATACCCCGCGCCGCCCATGATCTACTTCTACCAGATCCCTGGGGCCGGGCCTGTGGCCGAGCCGTACGTCATGACCCAGGACGGTGCCGCCTGGACGTGCACGACGCAGGACGACTCCGGCCTCCTCGACGTGGACATCACCGTCACGTGCACGGGCAGGGACGTGGGCCAGTTCGCCGGCCGCTGCCTCGGCGTCCGCGTCGGGGCGCAG
>JANQNI010000114.1 GCA_028289805.1 Thermoplasmatota archaeon
GACCGGCGCCCCCGTCGAACGGGGCGTCGGTCTCGACGCGCTCGACGGTGAAGGTGAGGACGTCCAGTTCGGTGCCCATGTACGCGGCGGCGAGGGGGATTTGCAGGTCGCCGCCGGCATCCGCCTCCACGTCGACGAGCACGGCGACGCGCTGGCGGGCGGGGAGGGAGACGGTCTCGAAGCCTTCCTCGACGGTGACGGTGGCGCCCTCGACGTCGCCGACGGTCAGCGCCACGTCCTGGATGAAGTCGGCGTCGCTCTCCAGGACGGCGAGGAACTGCGTGCGGCCGCCGTCGGGGTGGACGGGCTGGGTGGCGTCGTAGGCCCACAGGGAGGCACCGGGGGCGGCGTCGCCCGTGGGTTCCTGACACAGGACCTCGACGGATTCGAGGCGGACCTCGGCGTGGGGCGGGGTGCGCTGGGCGTCCTCCTGCGTGGTGACGCCGGCGGCGGCGTCGATGGCGTCCAGGACGTCCATGCCCGCGACGACCTGGCCGAAGACGGCGTGGCGGTCGTCCAGGAAGGGGGTCTCGTCGAACGTGATGAAGAACTGGGTCGTGCCGGTGTTGGGGCCGCTGTTGGCCATGCTCAGGACGCCCTTGCCGTCGTGGCGCAGCGCGTGATGGAACTCGTCGGGGATGGGGTCCGCGCCGCCCTCGGGGAAGGGATACTCGTCGAGGCTCTTGCCCTTCGTGTTCAGGTTGCCCACCTGCATCATGAAGCCCTCGACGACGCGGTGGCTGAGGGTGTCGTCGTAGCTGCCGGCCTCGACGTGGTCGATGAAGTTCTGCACCGTCACCGGCACCATGTCCAGGAACAGTTCGGCGGCGAGGGCGCCGAAGTTGGTCTCGATGACCGCGACGGGAGACCGCGGGCCCGCCGCGTCCAGGTCGCACGCGACCAGGGTGCCCAGGTCCAGCTCGTCTCCGGCGCCGGACGGTTGGCTGGGGCTGGTGCAGCCGGTGAGGGCGGTGGCGGTCAGGAGGGCCAGGAGGCCGAGGGCGCGCAGGGACACGGCGGCGCGACGCCGGCGGGGGACCAAAACGGTTGGGGTCCCGGTGCGAGGAACCCGAACAACGCGACCGGATCCGCGATGCGCCGGGAGCCATCCGCACGTCGCGGCGCCCCCCAGCCCCACGACATCGGGGTGCGTCTGGAGTCCAGGCCACGTCCCCACGGCGTCCGCCGGAACCGGTTGGGTCGCCTTTTTCACGCCGCCCCCCGTCGTGCCGTCCTCGTGCGCGAGGGGAACGAGCAACCAGCCGTCGCCGTGGTGGGCAGCGGCGGCTTCGGGACGTGCCTCTCCTCCCTGCTGGCGCGCAACAGCGTCGAGGTGCGGCAGTGGTGCCGCAGCCCGGAATACGCGCGCACGTTGGCCAACCGACGGGAGAACGTCAAGTACCTGCCCGGCGTGAAGCTGCCGACGAACGTCTGGATCACGAGCAGCCTCCAGGACGCGGTGCAGGGGGCGGAGGTCGTGGTGGTGGCGGTGCCGAGCCAGGCGGTGCGGGAGACGGCGCAGTCGTTCCGGCCGTTTCTTCGGGACGGCGCGGTGCTGCTCAACGTCGCCAAGGGCATCGAGCACGAGTCGTTCCTGCGCATGAGTCAGGTCCTGGAGGAGGTCGTGGGGGCGGACCACCCGGTGGCGAGCCTGAGCGGCCCGAACCACGCGGAGGAGATCGCCCGCGGCATGCCGGGCGCGACGGTCATCGCAAGCAGCGTGGAGGCGTGCCTGCCGCGCCTGTGCAGCCTCTTCAGCACGGACACGTTCAAGGCGTACCCCCGCCGCGACCTGGTGGGCGTCGAGTTGGGTGGGGTGCTGAAGAACATCACGGCCATCGCGGCGGGCGTCACGAAGGGCATCGGCTTCGGCGACAACAGTGCCGCCGCGGTCATCACGCTGGGCCTGGACGAGATGATGCGCTTCGGCCAGGCGCACGGCGCGAAGGCGCACACGTTCACGGGCCTCTCCGGCCTCGGGGACCTCATCGCCACCGCCACGAGCGAGCACAGCCGCAACCGCCGCATCGGGGAGCTGCTGGGCCGGGGGTTGACGTACCAGCAGGCGCTGGCGACCATGGGCGGCAAGGTGGCGGAGGGCATCCACGCCACGCGGTTCGTCCACGAGCAGGCCGCCGCGGAGGGCATCGCGTTGCCCCTAACGGCGGAGATCTACCGCATCCTGTACGACGGCAAGGACGTGCGGGAGGCGGTGCGGGACCTGCTGGCGCTGCTTTGACAAGGTCCTCCAGCACAAACCCTAATCCGTCCAACCCCTCACAGGCTCCTGATGCGTGCCACCTGGGCTGTCCTGTTGCTGGCCCTCCCGGCCCTGTCGGGTTGCTTGAGCTTCCTCGAACCGGAGGACCCGGACGCGGACCGCGAGGTGACGCCGCCGCGCGACGTGCCCGACCCCGCCGACTACGAGGTGACGGGCGTGCGCGTGCACGGCAAGGACGCCGACGACGGCATCACCATCACGAGCTTCGACGGCGTCGGCCTGTCGGCGCTGGTGTACGAGCCGAGGACGCCGGACGCGCTGCCCGACGGCTCGCCGCCCGCGTTCCCGGTGGTCATCTTCGTCCACGGCTGGGGCAACTCGAAGGAGTTCTGGGAGACCGTCCAGTTCGAGGCGACGGCGCAACCCGTCAACCTCCTGCAGCGCTTCGCCTCCGAGGGCTTCGTGACCGTCGCCTACGACGCGCGGGGCTTCGGCCGCAGCGGCGGCCAGGCGGCGGTGGCGGGCCCGGAGGAGATGC
>JANQNI010000116.1 GCA_028289805.1 Thermoplasmatota archaeon
CTTCGAGACGCACACCGCCGCACCCCAGGCCGAGGAGTCGGCCGCCCCCGCCTGGACGCCCCCCGCCCCCACCGCCGCCGGCGAGGAGGCGGACGCGGAGCAGGACGCCTTCGACGAGAACGTCCTCGCCGCCGTCCAGGCGCTGGAGGGCGACTCCGGCGCACAGTGGGACAACATCCTCGAGCGCGCCAAGGCCGACGTGGAGGGCGCCACCGACGAGTCCGTGGAGGAGGCCCTGAACCGCCTCATGGACAAGGGCCTCGTCTACGAGCCCACCCTCGGCGTGCTAAGGACGACGTAGTCGTCCGGCGCGGCTTCCGCAGGGCCCAGCCGGGCCCCCTACTCCTCTTCTTCCTCACCCAGGCTCTGCTGGTCGAAGACGAACATCCCGACCTTCAGCTTCGCAGCCTCCTCCTCGGGAATCGGCTCGCTGACGGCCTTGTCGGCCAGGATGGTGGAGTTGCCGAAGGGGTCCTCCAACACCAGCGTCACGGGGTCGGCCTCGCCCTTGCGCATGGCGCCGAAGACGGCCATCAGTTCCTCGACCCGCGCGCGGGTGGTCTCGTCGTCGGCGTCCCGGTGCAACTGGTCCAGGACGCGCTCGATGCGGACGATGATGCCCTCGACGTTCGTGATGAACGCCTCGGAGGCGACGCCGGGCTCGATGTCGATGCCCAACTCGGGGATGCGCAGGGTGCCGCTGCCGCTGCGCACGACGCGGACCATCAGGTCGTCCTCCTCCGTCACGCGGTAGGAGACGCGCGTGGGATCCTTGGTCTCGGTGAGGACGAAGTCGGTGTGCCGGTAGCCGCACGCGGGGCAACGCAGCATCGTCTCCAGGGAGGTGCCGAGGTACGGCAGGTCGATCTCCTCGGCGTTGTACTCCATGCCCTTCCCGGCGCAGGCGGGGCAGATGGCGTCCTCGATGCGGGTGCGGACCACGAATCGCGGGACCAGAGCGACCCTGAAAGGGTTACGGCGGGACCGCGCCCGATTCCCGCCTGCGAGGGCTGGGAGCGCGGGACCAGAGCGGCCTGAACGTGTGCGGTCCGTGCGAACCGGACCCGCCTCGCGCGAGGCGGCAAGGAAGTGGGAGGAGGGAGGGGGTTCATGTTCGGGCCGCCAAAGCCCTGCGGGCTTCGGCGGTCCCCTTCGCGAACCGCAAGGGGTCCACGAGTCGCTGCCCCTAACGGGGCCGCTCCCCGCCGGGAAAGACCTCGCGCTGCTCGGCCTTTCCCGCCGAAGGTCCGTTCGCCGCTTCGCGGCTCACTGACGAGTTCCAGTTCATTTGAGCCTGCGGCTCAAATGACCTGAACCTCGTCAATCTCGTGGTGCCGCTTGGCGATGTGGCGGATGGAACTGATGTTGCGTCCGCCCTTGCCGATGGCCTTGCCCTTGTCCTTGGCCTCCACCTCGACGATGGCGCGGATGCGGACGGTGGGCTCCCCGCCCTCGGCGTCCTCCATGGACTGCGTCTCCATGCGGATGCTCGCCACGTCGAAGGGCTTGAACAGGTTGCGAACGAAGATCTGCTTGTCGTCGTCCCACTCGACGAACTTGACGTCCTTCTTCAGCAGCTGGCGCATCATCTCGAGGTTCTTGGCCTCCTTGCCGAGGGCCTGGCCGAGGTGGCCCTTCTCGGTGATGAAGACGATGCGGTCGCCCTCGTCGACGGCGTCCTTGATGCGGGCGCGCAGGCGCTTCTCGGCCTCGTTGATGAGGCCGATGGTTTCCATGGAGAGGTCGAGGTCGGTCACGGGATCACTTCGCCAGTTGCAGGATGTCGGATTCTCCGGCTTCCAGCACGGCGAGGGCGGAGATGGAGAACGGCTTGCCGCAGGCGGGGCCGAGCTGGGTGCCCATGCCGTTGAACTGGTACACGGGCACGCGCTTGTCCTTGGCGGCGGCGCGGATGTCGTCGTCTTGGGGGCTGTTGCTGCTGAGGATGACCAGCTTGGCCTCCCC
>JANQNI010000117.1 GCA_028289805.1 Thermoplasmatota archaeon
GTGCGCATGGTGCACATTCGAACCGAGCTGCGCGCCCCGTTCGCGCCCATCCTGATGGCGCCCCTGTCGACGACCTGCAGGACGCTCGTCCTACCGGCGCCGTTCTGGCCCAGCAACGCGTTGGCGCCGGGGCGGAAGCGGACGACGGTGTCGACGTGGCTCTTGAAGTCGCGCAGCCGCACGGACTCGATCACGCGCGGGCCTCCACCTCGACCGTCCCGGCGGCCTCCGGTTCCGCGCCGCCGTCAGGCTCGGTGGACGGGGTGGACTCGGCGGGCACGGCGTCGTCCAACGCCTCCAGCAACCCGTAGAGCGCCTCCGGGTCGTCGCCGCGCAGGGCACCCTCCTTCAGGTCCTCCACGCCGCGCACCAGGCGGTCGGCGGTCGCCGCGTCCACGTCCCCCCACGCCGCCGCGAGGCGGCCCCGCAGCACCTCCACCTCCACGGCGTCGCGGTCCACGGCGCCGTCGTCGACGCGCACATGCACGTCGTTGGACGACAACTCCGGTTGGATGCGCACCAGCAGCGCGTCGGTGGCCTCCGACAGTTCGCGCTGGAGTCCGTGCACGTCCAGGGAGGCGTAGGCGTCCACGACGGTGCCGGTGAGCGTGAGGGTGACGACGGGCGCGTCCGACAGGTCGAGGTCGGCCAGCAGCCCCTCCAGGGCCGCCTTCAGGGACTCCCGCGTCTCGTCCGGCACCACCCGGTACCCGAGGACGTGGTGCGGTCGCCGCAGCCCCTCGAAGAAGTCGACGCGGTGCCGGCCGCCCTCGACGGTGACGAGGTGGTAGCCGTGCTCCACGTGGACCTCCGCGCTGCTGCGGTGCTCCGTGCCGCCGGGGTTGTAGATCCACCCGTCCGCCTCGTACCGCTTGTGGTAGTGCCCGAGGGCGACGTAGTCCACCTTGCCCCGGAGGGGGTCGAGGGCGGTCTTCTCCAGGGCGTCGTGGCTGTTGGGCACCTGCCCCGTGAGGCCCAGGTGCATCATCATCACCGTCCAGGGACGCTCCCCGTCGGGCAGCGCCGCGGCGATCTTGGGAATCAGCGCCTCCGTGCGGCTGGCCAGGTGGGGCACGCCGACGACCCGGAAGCGGCCCGCGGGGTCGTCCACCACGGCGCCGACGCGCACGTCCTCGTCCCACGGCTCCAGCACCACGCCGTCCTCGGTGAACGTGGGCGCCAGGAGGTCGAAGTACCCCGACTCGTTCAGGACGTCGAGCCAACTGCTGTTGCGCGACCAGAACGTCGTGTCGTGGTTGCCCGCGATGGCGTAGACGGGGATGCCCGCCTCCAGCGGCACGCGCAGGCAGTCCTGGGCGTGCAGGAAGTCGTCCGGGTTCGTGTTGTGGCGGTCGAAGAAGTCGCCGCACAGGAGGATGAAGTCCACCCCCTCCTCGACGCCGTGCTCCAGGGCGGCCTTCAGGGAGCGCGCGATGTCGACGGCGCGCTGCCGCAGGCCGTACTGGTTGTAGCCCAGGTGGGTGTCGCTGACGTGGAGGAACCGGAACGACGACACGGGACGGGCCGGGAGGGGGTGGGGGCGTACTTGGTCGTGATGGGGACTCAGTCCCGGATGCCCTCCTGGCACACCATCGCCACCGCCTCCCCCTCGGGCAGGTGGGGCGAGTCGATGAGGCGGCAGATGCGCTTGCCGCCCTTGGACTTGCGCAGGTAGATGCGGAAGGTGCTGGTGTGGCCGACGATGTGGCCCCCGATGGCGCGCGTGGGGTCGCCGAAGAAGGCGTCCGGCTTGGCGCTGACCTGGTTCGTGACGATGACGGCGGCGTTGTTGAGGCCGGCCAGCTTCTGCAGGTCGTGCATGTGGCGGTTGAGCTTCTGCTGACGGTCCGCGAGCATGCCCCGGCCGACGAACTCGGCGCGGAAGTGGGCCGTGAGGCTGTCGACGACGATGACGCGAATGGGGAACTGCTTGCAGATGTCGGCGGCGCGCTCGGCCAGGAGCATCTGGTGGTTGCTGTTGAAGGCGCGCGCGACGTGGATGCGCGACAGGGCCTCGTCGGGGTCCATGCCGTTGGCCTCCGCCATCTGCTGGATGCGCTCGGGCCGGAAGGTGTTCTCGGTGTCGATGAACAGGGCGTGGCCGTCCAGGCCGCCGTCCTCGACGCTGCGCTGGACGTTGACGCAGAGCTGGTGGGCGAACTGGGTCTTGCAGGAGCCGAACTCGCCGAAGAACTCGGTGATGGACTGGGTCTCGATGCCGCCGCCCATCAGTTCGTCGAACGCCTTGGAGCCCGTGTGGATCTTGCTGACGGTCAGGCGGCGCTCCTTGACCTGGAGGCCGGTCTCGAAGCCGCCCACGTCGGCGAGCTTGCGCGCGGCGTTGATGATCTTCTGCGCCACGCCCTCGCCCACGTCGCACTTCTCCGCCAACTCGCTGGGGCTGGTGACGGCGATGCTCATCAGTTCCTCGTAGCCCGCCTCCTTCAGCTTGTCCGCGGTGGCGGGGCCGACGCCGGGCAGGTCGTCGACGGTCATGGTGACGACCTCCTCCTGGGCGGCCTCGGGGACGGTGGCGTCGACGGGGTGCGTGGGGGCGTTCTCGTCGTAGGGGGGCAGGTCGAGGGCCTTGCGGGCGTCGTCGATGGTCTTCTTGGCGACGGCGCGGCTCAGGCCGGCGTAGTCCTTGACGTCGTCGGGAGTGGCGTGGGCGACGGCCTTGACGGTCTCGAAGCCGCCGTTGCGGAGCTTGTCGGCCTTCTGCTGGTTCATGGTGGGCAGGTCCTCGATGACGATGCCACCGTGGGCCTCCAGCAGCTTCCGAGTCTCGGCGATGAGGGTCGTGGCGGCGCCGACGGCGAGGCCGGTCTTCTCGGCGATGACCTCGGGGGTGGACGCGACGATGGATGCAGCGTTGAAGCCGGCGTCGCGCAGCTTCTCGGCCTTGGTGGCGCCGACGCCGGGAATCTGGGTGAGGGGCAGCTTTGACATGGGGGCTCGAAGCGTGTGAGTCGCTTCGAGGCCATGGTCGTGGGGGTGGGGAGAGTGAAAGTACCCTGCGCGGGAACCCACGGGTTCGCCCACTCCATCTCGTGGTGGAGTGGGCGGGACCCGGGGGCCCCGTGCATCCCGCTTGGTCCGACCGTCTCCAAGGAAATGATCCCACGCGGCTACGATGCCTCGGGCATGTACGGAGGTACGGAGATCACGAGGCGCGGGTGCAGGCCCCGGCGCCTTGCGGCGCAACCGTCCATGGGTGCTGGGGGTACTTGATGGTTGGTGCGGGGCGGGTGGCAAGGAAGGCCCAGAACCGATCCCCGCCTTTGGCGCCCCCGGCGTCGTGGTGAGCGGACCCATCCAGGCCAACGTGGGCGCATACAGGGATTTCCCCAGTATCCCAACAGACGGCAAAGCCGGCTATGCAGTGTGGGGCAATGCGGACATTTCCACGCCACAGTTGAGCATCCTCGCGATTGAGCACAAAGGGCCTTGACAACGTCGGCAGCCAACATAGCGGGCGCGCGGCGGACGAACAAGTCGTTCAAGCGGATCGCGCTTCGCGCGTCCGCTTAACGTGACCGTTGGACGCGCGGCCTTGCACTGCATAAGCAACTTCGAAGGCAGGCCATCCGGGCTTGAGTCACCCACGGAACGCTGCCGGTGCACTTTTTAACGGCGCCATAAGTCGGCCATTGAATGAGCGGGTGGTCGAGTCTGGCGCGCGCCTTGGCCAGTAGTTCAAACTATTACGATATGTGGACCATCACGGTCAACCATCCCGGACTCGGCGTTTCGAAGACGTTCAAGGGTCGCGACAAGTACGTCGTCGAGGAACGTGCCAATAACCAAGTCCAACGGTGGAACGACCAATGGAAGCGCCGCCTTGCCGCACAAGAACGACGAGACACCGCGGAAGCCAAGCGTCAACAGCGAGAGGCGGGCCTTGCTGAAGCGGCAGAGGAGACGCGCATCGCCGTGGAAGCGATGACCGCGTGGGAGAACATCCTCCGCGACCACGTTACTGGAGGCATCGATCTCGATTGGCGACCAAAAAGGCGCCGATTCCAGGAGCCGGCACCAAAGGTCCTGAAAGCAAACCCTCTGCCAAAGCCGCCTGTGCCATTGGAACCGAAATACATGGAGTCGCGCCGCGAAAAGCTACTTGAGAAACGCGAATTCGAAAAAATTGGCCCTGCGCCACGCATCGACGACTACATTGAAACTGCCAATCGAGGCCTCGGGGCCTTGTTCAACACGCGCAAGCACCGCGAACGCATTGACCGCGCGAAGGTCGAATTCGAAGAGGACATCGTCAAGTGGAAGGCGGCCCGGCAGGAACTCATGGTTAGCATCCAGGCTGAGGTCAAACAGGAGATACAGGCAGCTCAGGTACACCACGAAACGGCGGTGACTGCCGCCAAGAAGCAACGCGAAGAGGCCGCGAATTCCAAGGCGGCGCACGAATCCTGGGAGGCTCGCAAGACCGAGTTTGAACGCGCTGAAGAGGAACGCTACAACGCAGCCATGTCGTTGCGGGAACAGTACGAGGAGGGCTCCGCTGCTGGCGTGTTACGATTCATCGAACTTCTCGTTAATCAAGCTACTGGCCCGGAATTCATGCCGCGTCAAGTTGATGCCGAATACAACGAAGATACACGGAACGTCGCCATGAACGCGCTCCTGCCGGCACCGTCAGACGTCCCCGAAATCCGGGAAGTCAAATACATCCATACGCGCCAAGAATTCAAGGAAACCAAGCACAGCGACAAGACGCGGCGCGACACATACAACCGTGCCATCTACCAACTCGTCCTGAAGTTCATGAACGACCTATACGCATCAGACTATGCGAACCAGATTCGCGGCATCACCATCAACGGCATCGTGTCCGACATTAACCCTGCCACAGGAAAAGTCGAAGACAACTGCATTCTAAGTCTCACGACGACTCCGGACCAGGTATTGGAACTCGAACTCACCAATGTCGACCCGAAAGCATGCTTCCGTGCCCTGAAGGGTGTGGCCAGCAGCAACCTTTCCTCCCTTGCCCCCGTCGTTCCAATCGTGCGACTCACCAAGGATGACAAGCGTTTCATTGACGGGGAAGCCATTGGCGAGCGCCTCGACGACGCCCCCAATATTGCCACCATGGATTGGGAAGATTTTGAGCACCTCGTGCGTGAATTATTTGAACACGAATTCTCAGCCAATGGCAGCGAGGTCAAGATTACCCGTGCAAGTCGCGACGCAGGCGTGGATGCCATTGTCTTTGACCCGGACCCCATCCGAGGTGGAAAAATTGTCATTCAAGCCAAACGCTACACGCACACAGTCGATGTTAGCGCAGTGAGGGACCTATACGGAACGGTAGTTAATGAAGGGGCCAACACAGGCATTCTAGTCACCACGAGCGAGTATGGCCCGGATGCATACAAGTTCGCCAAGGACAAGCCGCTCAAACTCCTCACAGGTGGCAACCTTCTGGCGCTGCTTGGCAAGCATGGTTACACGGTACGGCTCGACATTAAGGAAGCCAAGAGCCTCCTGAAGGAAGATGGATCGAAGGCAGGGCGATTCCCATCAATACAGAAGCGAACCGGCCCCAAACAGTCTAATCGACAATGATTCTACCGAGAGTGAATAGATTGTGCGAATTCAATAAAATATTATGTATAGATAATGGCCAATCGGCCACTCGCGGCTGTCAGACCCCAGACTGGCCAGTGGGAGGCCACCGCCGCAACGACTATAACAGCCACAGCCGCATATAGCCACTAATGACGAAGACGACCATCCAAGTGGACAACAAGACCCGGGATCGCATCCGCGCGCACGGCTTGGCGGGCATGACGTACGACGACATCATCAACCGCGTGCTGGACGCCATGGACCGGGACGCGTTTCTGGCCGCCGAGCGCGAGAAGATCCTGCACCCCGAGAAGTACGACTGGACCGACTTGGACGACTTGTGAAGCTCGTTCTTGAGGACGAAGGCGCCGCGGCGTTCTTCCGCTCGCTGGCACCGCGACCTCGCAAGGCGCTTCGCTCGGCCTTGGAGAAATTGCGGGAAGACCCCACGGGCAAGAAGCACGGCTTGGATGTGAAAGCGCTCGAGGGCCAACACGCGGCGGGCTTGCGACGGCTTCGGGTGGGACGCGAGCGCGTCATCTTCGCGGTCACTGGAAACGTGATCCGAGTGACGCGCATCATCCATCGCTCAGAAGGCTACGATTGGCTGCGCGATCTGTAGCATGGAAATCCAACAGACCGCTCCAGCGGACTGCTCCGTACGGCCGCGCGGCTGAGTTCGACCGTTGGCCCACTGCACCCTGGAACGCGCAGGGACGTGTAGACAGCCATCCCCCCCGTGCGGTCTAGCAGAATGCATGCCACCCCACGCAACCCTCAAGACCCGACTCCGGTAGGGCGCCGACGGTGGGTACGGTCGACCGCGTCGTGGGCTACCGGGAGCACGTCTTCCTCCCGGACTTGCAAGTCCGGTTGGTGGCGAAGGTGGACACGGGGGCGCGCAGCAGCTGCCTGCACGCGCGGCGCGTGACGGTCCGTTCGACGCCTGCGGGAATCCGCGTGCGCGCCGAGGTGCCCCTGGACCGTGCCGGCGCCGACCACGCGGTGCTGGATGCGCCCCTGGTGGGGTGGCGGTGGGTGCGGGACTCGGGCGGCCACGGCGGCCTGCGGCCGGTGGTGGAGGTCTCCGTGACGCTGGGGCCGTGGTCGTTTCGTGAGGTGGTGACCCTCGCCGACCGGCCGGGGCTGCGGCACCGGATGCTGTTGGGTCGCGTGGCGGTGCGGGGGCGGTTCCTGGTGGACCCGGGTCGCAGCTTCGTGGTGGGTCAGCCATCCTCGCCGTCGCTGAGGTTGGCGCCCGTGGAGGCACTGGACGGGTTCGCGTCGGCCCCCTCGGGTGCGCCCTCCGCCTCCGCGTCGGGGCTTGCTTCGGCCTGAGGCTGCAGCCGTTCCCGCCACCGTTCCACGAACCGGGCCTCCAGTTCCTGCCGGGCGTCGAGGAAGACGACGGGGCGACCGGTGGCGTCGCGGACGGTGCGCAGCTCCTTGTGGTGCCAGCCGAAGAACCGCTGCTGGCGGGCGGCGAGGGCGACGAGGCGGACGCCGGACTCCTTGCAGGCGGCGGCCAGCACGGGGGCGACGTCGCCCGCCTCCATGCGGCCGTGGGCGGGGACGCCGCGACGGCGCGCCGACTGGAGGAAGAGGTTGACGGCCTCCTGGGCCTGGCGGGCGTGGAGGGCCATGGTGGGGGGGCGGACGTGGACGACGATCATGCGGGCGCCGACGCGGTCGATGAACTCGACGACGCGGTCGGCGGCGTCCTTGCCGGGGCCGGCGCCCCGCGTCGTCACCAGGACGATGGGGCGGCCGGCGGCCTCCTCGCGCACGAACTCGGGCGTGGGGGCGGGCGCGGGGAGGTCCTTGAGGCGGCTGATGGTGCGCTGGGGGAAGGGGAACTGGACGCCCTCGGCGTCGAAGCGGCGCTTGATGCCACGCAGCAGTTCGTCGAGCACGGCGGCCTTGTCGGTGGCCTGGCCGAGCCAGACGCGCAGTTCCATGCCGACGCCGTCGGCGTCGAGGCCGCGCACGCGCACGAACGGTTCCGGGTAGGCCAGAACGCCTTCGGAGGCGCGGGCGGCCTGGAGGGCGAGGTGCTCGGCCAGCGCCACGCTGCTCTGGTAGGTGACCTGGAAGGAGACCTCCAGCCGCAGCTCCCGGTGCTGGTGGTGGGTGTAGTTCCACACCTCCTGGGTGTCGAGGAGGCTGTTGGGGACGACGACGTGCTCTCCTGCGGTGGTGCGGATGCGGGTGCTGCGCAGGCCGATGCCGACCACGTCGCCCCAGGTCTCGCCGACGCGGATGCGGTCGCCCACGTCGAAGGGTTTGTCGACGGCGAGGCCGACGCCGGCGGCGACGTTGGCGACGGTGTTCTGGAGGCCGAAGCCCAGGGCCAGGCTGGCGATGCCGAGGGTCGCCAGCAGGCCGACGGGGTTGACGTCGTAGATGCGGCTGAGGCCGATCCAGGCGCCGGTGAGGACGAGGGCGGCCACCAGGAGGCGGCCCAGGATGAGGCTGCTGCTGGTGGGGGGCGTGCGGCGCAGCAGCCGGCCGCCCTCGCGCAGGAGCCGCCCGACCATGTAGGAGAGGACGATGAGGGCGGCGAAGGCGACGAAGCGCAGCACGGGGTCCCAGGCGGGGCCCAGCCCCAGCACGGCGGGGAGGGCCCAGACCTCGGCGGCGGCTTCGCTGCCCACGACGTATCTTCTCGAACTCGGGATTCAAATCCGGTTCGGTGTGGCCCCGGCGGCCCTGGGGGGCGGGGGCCGGGGTTCAGGAGGGGGTGGACGCGGAGCCGGGCGGGCTCCGGTGCGGCGCGGCGGGCTCCGGCGGCGCGGGGGGAACGGGGGGCGGCGTGATGGCCAGCGCCTCCTGGATCTGGCCGCTCTGGACGTTCCACAGGTCGGCGTACACGCCGCCGCCGGCCACCAGTTCGTCGTGGCTGCCGCGCTCGACGACGCAGCCGTCGACCATGACGAGAATTTGGTCGGCGTTGCGGATGGTGCTGAGGCGGTGGGCGACGGCGATGGTGATGCGGCCCTCCCGGTAGGCGTGGAGGTTCTTCTGGATCAGTTCCTCGGTGCGGGTGTCGACGGCGCTGGTCGCCTCGTCCAGCACCAGCACGGCGGGGTCGCGCAGGACGGCGCGGGCGAGGTTGATGCGCTGGCGCTGGCCGCCGCTGAGCTTCATGCCCCGCTCGCCCACGACGGTGTCGTAGCCGTCGGCGAGCTTCTCGATGAACTCGTCGGCGCCCGCCACGCGGGCCGCCTCCATCACCCTCGACAGCGGCGCGTCGGGGTCGCCGAGGGCGATGTTCTCGCGGACGGTGCCGGTGAACAGGAACGGTTCCTGGCTCACGTAGCCGACGTGGCGCCGGAACGAGTCCAGTTCGAGCCGGGACAGGTCGTGGCCGTCGAGGCGGACGGCGCCCCGCAGCGGCGCGTAGTAGCGCAGCAGCAGCTTCAGGATCGTGGACTTGCCGGCGCCGGTGTGGCCGACGACGCCGACGACGTGGCCGCGCTCGACGTCCAGGTCGACGCCGTTGAGCACGGGCGCGCCTGATACAGCGACAT
>JANQNI010000137.1 GCA_028289805.1 Thermoplasmatota archaeon
CCGCGTCCGCCTCGACGGCATCGTGGAGGAACCGCTCGGCTTCAACCTCTACCTGCCCCTGGACGTGGTGCAGGGCTACCTGGGCTCGGAGGTGGCCACGGGCGCCTACGTCAACGTCGCAGGCGGCCGCACGGCGGACGCGGACGACCTGGAGGCGGTGCCGGGGTTCGTCTCCTTCACGGAGAAGGAGCAGTTGGCGCAACTGATGGACGACAGCTTCGGCGACTTCGTGCAGTTCGCGGCCGTCTTCGCCGTCGTCGGCGCCCTGCTGAGCGTCGTCGTGGTGCTGAACACGAGCGCCGTCAACCTCCAGGAGCGCACGAGCGACCACGGCACCCTCAAGGCCCTCGGCCTCCAGGACCGCACCCTGGTGGCGGTGCTGGCGGTGGAGAACCTGGTGTTGGGCGTCCTGGCGGCGATCCTGGGCGCGGCCCTCGGCGCGGCGGCCACGCTGGCGTTGCTGTGGACGTTCACGCAGGAGCTGAACTTCTCCCTGCCCTACAACATGCCCCTGAGCCACCAGGTCTCCATCATGGTCGTGGTCGTCGCCCTGACGCAGGTGACGACCCTGCTGGCGGCGCGGCACCTGAAGAAGCTCGACCTGGCGACCATCGTCAAGGTGCGCGGTGTGTGACCCACCCGCGTACCTTCACCCACGCCTCCCCGCCCCTCATGTAGCCGCGCCGCCTTCCCCCCACGTGGCGGAACTCCCCTACGCGCCCCGACCCGGCCAGGAGGCCCTCGTCGATGCCATCCAGGAGGCCCAAGCCCGCCACACCCACCTGGTCGCCGAGGCCCCCACCGGACTCGGCAAGACCGTCTGCGCCCTCGCCGCCACCCTCGACACCGCCCGCCGCGACGGCCGCAAGCTCGTCTACCTGACGCGCACGAACAGCCAGCAGGCGGTGGTGGTCAAGGAGCACGCCGCCCTGCGCGACGCCGGCCGGGACGTGGGCCTCCTCATCCCGTTCATGGGCCGCCGCCACAGCTGTCCCCTCCTGCGCGACGACCCCCGCTTCCGGGAGGGCACGCCCGAGGAGCTGGGCCGGCTCTGCTCCGACGCCAAGAAGAAGGCCCTCGCCGAGCACACCTCGGGCGAAGTGCAGAAGGGCGCCTGTCCCTACTACCGCAAGCTCCTGGAGGACGGCACCGGCCCCATCGAGGCGCTGCTCGAATCGCACCGGGGCGGCGGCACCACCCTCGCCGAGGCCGTCGCCGAGGCCGGAAGCTGCGCCTACGAGGGCCTCAAGCTCCTGATGCCCGAGGCCCGCGGCGTCGTCGTGCCCTACGTCTTCCTCGTCGACGACCCCCTGCGCGCCACCCTCCTCGGGTGGCTCGGCTGCAGCCCCGACCAGGTCCACGTCGTCGTCGACGAGGCCCACAACCTCCCCGAGGCCGCCCGCGCCCACCACTCCCCCCGCCTCGGCCTCGCCACCCTGGAGCGGGCCCTGAAGGAGGCGGAGGAGGTCCAGGACCCCCTGCTCGCCGGCCGCGTGCTGGCCACCAGCTTCCTCACCCTCCTGCACAAGACCGTGCGCGAGCTGGCCGACGAGCACGCCGGCGAGCGCGAGGACGGATGGATGCCCGCCGACGCCCTCGACGAGGCGCTCATGCTCGGCGTGGGCGCCGCCGGCCCTGTGCTGGAGCGCGTCGCGGCCGAACTGGAGGACTGGGGCAGCGCGATCCGCGAGCGTCGCCGCACCGACGGCAAGCTCCCCCGCTCCTACCTCGGCGCCGTGGGTGCCTTCCTGCGCTTCTGGCGCGGCTGCCGCGAGCTCCCCTACGTCCACCTCGCCGTGCGGGAGCCCCGCCCCGCCGTCGAGGCGTACCTGCTGGAGCCCGCCAGCCGCCTGGCGTGGCTGCGGGAGGCCGCCAGCAGCACCCACCTCAGCGGCACCCTCGAACCCGTCCGCCTCCACCGCCGCCTGTGCGGCCTGCCTGCCGACAGCACCGAGTTGGTGCTGCCCAGCCCATTCCCGCCCGAGCACCTGCGCCTCTACGGCGTGTTGGGCCTGCACCGCAAGCACGCCGCCATCACCGAGGACCCCAGCATCGTCGCCCGCCAGCAGGAGGCGTGCCGGAGCCTGCTGCGTCGCTGGACCGGCCGCATCGCGCTGTGGTTCCCCAGCCACCGCGTCCTGGCCGACTACCTGGAGGAGGGCCTCCTGCACGGCATCGACGCGGAGGTGTTCGCGGAGGAGCCCGACCTGCCCACCCCCGCCCTCCAGGACCTCGTGCACCGCCTGGGCCGCAGCACCGCGCCCCGCGCCATCCTGTGCGGCGTGCTGGGCGGCCGCCTCACGGAGGGCATCGACTACCCCGGCGACCTGCTGGAGAAGGCCGTGGTGCTGGGGGTGCCCTACCCCAGGCCCAGCGCCCGCCTCCAGGCCCTCGTCGACCACCACGAGCGCACCGACGGGGAGGGCTGGCGCCTCGCGGTCCACGAACCCGTCGGCCGCGTCCTGCGCCAGGCCGTCGGCCGCCTCATCCGCGGCCCCGACGACGAGGGCACCGTCGTCGTGCTCGACGAGCGCGTCGTGCGGTTCCGCACCCGCCTGGAGCGCCTCAAGCTCGTCGACGACGCCGACGCGGCCACGGACGAACCCTACGTGCTGCTGGACGGGTTCCGGGCCGCGGACGCCCTGGACCACGGCTGAAGCGGAAAATATATCTACCAAGTGGGAATCATCGGTACTTAGGAAGCTCGCAGGCTGGTGCTTTTGAGTGCATCCCATCCCCTCCTCGTGAGGCCAGCCTCGCTTCCTTTTTCTCACACCCCCCAGCGGGGCTTCCATCTCCCTCCGGCACTCCCGTTGGGGGAATCAGTAGAGGACGCCCGGCAGACGGACGCGGGCGGCAGATGGCCACCCCACCAAGCAGGACCCCGAAGAGGGGCCAGGGCTGTGCAGGACCGTTACGCGTCGAGACCCCAGCGCTCCTTCTGCGCCACGTCGTAGTTGCGGATGGCGACGTAGGTGCCCTGGCTGCTGACGGCGCGGACCTTCTCCAGGTCCTCCTCCGTCAGCTCCACGTCCTCGAACTTCACGACGTCCTTCAGGCCGCCGCGTTCGCTCGGGAGGTTCATGGACAGGCTGACGACCTTGCTGCTTCCCGCCACCGGGAACCCGAGGGCCTCCAGGACGGCCAGGGACTTGCCGGCCTCGACGTGGTCGAGGACGGAACCGTTGCGGATCGGGACGATCTTGAACTCTTTCATGGGGACGCTCCGAGGATGTGCGACAGCACGCTCATGCGGACGGGCACCGCATTGCGGGCCTGCTCGAAATACTTGGCCGAGGGGAGGCTGTCCACGTCGACGCTGATCTCGTCGACGCGGGGCAGCGGGTGCATCACGATGGCCCTGGACCCGGAGCGGCGCAGCAGGTCCCCGTCCACGACGAGGTGGCCGCTGCCCCCGGCCGACTCCTGCCGGCTCATGCGCTCCCGCTGGACGCGGGTGACGTACAGCACGTCGCAGGACGCGGCGGCCTCCCCCAGGGGCACCTCGTCCACGCCCCCGCCGTGGCCGGCCACGTCGTCGGGCAACCCCAGGCCAGGGGCGGGCACGGCGACCACGTCGGCACCGAGCCGGTGCAGGGCGGGCACGAGGCTGTGCACGGTTCGGCCGTAGCGCAGGTCCCCCATCACCGCCACGCGGACGCCCTCGAGGTCGCCCAGGTTGTCGCGCATGGTGTACAGGTCCAGCAGCGTCTGGGTCGGGTGCTCCCCGGCACCGTCGCCGGCGTTGACCACCGGGACGTCGCTGACGGCGGCGGCGCGGGCCGCGGCACCCTGCTCGGGGTGGCGCAGCACCAGCAGGTCGCCGTAGCCAGCGAGGACGCGGGTGGTGTCCTCCAGGCTCTCTCCCTTGACGCTGCTCGTCGAGCCGCCGTCGGCGAAGCCGATGACGCGGGCGCCGAGGCGGTGCGCGGCGGTCTCGAAACTGAGTCGGGTGCGGGTGCTGGGCTCGAAGAACGCAGCGGCCACGATGCGGCCCCGCAGTTCGTCCATGCGATCGCGGGGCGCCGCAGCGTACTCGGAGGCGCGGTCCAGGATGGACCGGATCTCCTCGTCGCTCAGGTCGGCGATGCGGGTCAGGCTGCGTCCGGCGAGGGTCATGGGGACTCCGGGTTCATGCGTCGAGGAGGGAGGTCATGTCCTCGCGGGTCTTGGCGCCGGGGCCGTCGCGGCCCCGGTAGCGGTAGAAGCGACCCTGGAGGTTCTTGAGCCAGATGGGCGTGATGAACGTCGTCAGCATCACCACCAGGATGACCGCAGTGTACTGCCAGTTGACGATGAGCCCCGTGGAGAGGCCCAGGGCAGCGAAGATGAGGCCCACCTCGCCGCGCGGCGCCATGCCGACGCCCACCACGAGCCGGCTCGCCTCGGCGTCCTTCGTAACGCCCCAGCCGCAGGCCAGCTTGGCCGCCATCGCCACCACGGTGAGGATGACGCCGATGAGCAGCACCGCCAGGCCGTTGCCGCCCATCTCGGTCAGGTCCACGCGCATCCCCAGCGTCACGAAGAAGAAACTGACGAAGATGGCCGCGATGGGACGCAGCTCCTCGAAGATGCGGTGGTGGTGCTTCGTCTGGGCCAGGATGAGGCCACCGGCGAAGGCCCCCACGATGTCGGCGAGGCCGAACAGGGTGGCCAGGTACGCCATCAGCAGGGCGAAGACGATGGCGAGGGCCACCGGGAAGCCCTTGACCTTGAACCGGCCCACGGCCGCGTCGTAGAGCTGCGGGATGAAGCGCAGCCCCACCAGCAGGGCCACGACCAGGAAGCCGACGGCCTTGGCCGCGATGAAGCCCAGGGCCGCCGCGTCCACCGTCGTCCCGCTCGCCGCCGCCGCGACCAGCGCCGCGATGATGGCGAGGATGATGAGGCCGGCGATGTCGTCGAGGACGGCCGCGCCGAGGATGATCTTCGTCTCGTTCGTGTTGAGCTTGCCCATGTCGCCCAGCACGCGCGCCGTGATGCCGACGCTCGTGGCCGTCAGGGTAGCACCCACGAACAGGTGCAGGAGGTTGTTCGGCAACGCCGCGTCCGCCGACGCCCACGGCGCCCAATACGAGGACAGCAGGGCGCTGAAGCCGTAACCGACCGCGAAGGACGCCACCACGCCGATGACCGCCACGAGCAGGCTGCTGACGCCGACGCGCGTCAACTCCTTCACGTCCGACTCCAGGCCCACCTCGAACAACAACAGGATGACGCCCACCGTGGCCAGCGTGCCCAGGATGGCGATGGCATCCACCTCCGCCCCGTGCTGCAGGACGAAGTGCGACAACGCCTGCTCCGCCTCCACCAGGTCCTGCTCCGCCTGCGCACGCTCCGCCAGCGTCGCATTCCCATCCCGCGCCACCGCGACGAAGTGCGCCTCCGCCTCGTGCACGTGCTCCTCGGCGTCGTGGAACTGCGCCTCCCGGTCGAAGTCCGGCATCCCCAGGAAACCCCCCAACAAGGAGACCCCCAGCAGGACCCCGATGAGCAACTCCCCCAGCACCGCCGGCTGCCTGAAGCGCTCCGCCAGCTCCCCACCAACCTTCGCACCAAGGATGATGATGAGGATGCTCAGCAGGATCGGTTCCGGTCCGCCGGCCATGGGCCCCGCCGAGCCAGGAGCATCCAAAAAGCGTGCCGTCCCACCCCGACGCCCTGATGCAACGGGTCGCAGCCGTTATGTAGGGGACGAGGGTCGGCCGCCCTTGTCCCCGGACCCCACGGGCTGGTGGTCTAGGGGTCATGACAACGCCCTTACAAGGCGTGGATCGCCGGTTCGATTCCGGCCCAGCCCATCCATACGCACCCCCATAGCCCCCTAGTGTAGTGGTCAATCATCTGGGATTCTGGTTCCTGGGACAGCGGTTCGAATCCGCTGGGGGCTACTTATTCCTCCTGCAGGTGCCCAACTGCCCGACAGGATACGAAACGCCCATGCTCGCTTACGAGCATGCGGTTTCCTCGGGTTTCAGCAGCGTTTCCTCGATCACTTCAAACTGGGTCGGTTCCTGCATCGACCTCTCCGCCATCGGTTCGAGCAAGCCTCAGTTCCCATACCGACCGACCCCCCAGAAACGATGTCAAGGAAGGCCAGAGCGTAGTCAGCGTGGTATTCCTTCTGGTTGCCGATGACGCCGTCGTCACCGAAGTCGTTGCCGAGGGCGCAGCCAGTGCTGACGCCGGGCGCAAACGAGGCCGCGAGACCGCTGCCCCCCGGGCAGATGACGGCGTTGGCCCCCTCGGCGGAAGAGTCGAACACCTCGTCGCGGACGTACCCGATGCCTTCGGCAGCCCCAATGCCAGCAGCATCAAGGGCGTTTTTGACGAGCGTGCATGGCCAGTCGTTGTGTTGTTTTGAACGAGTTCCGCGTCGGAGAGCCGAGCCCCGGGTTCAAGCAGCCGGTTTCTCCGAAGGAGTTGGTTCCCGCACACGATCCAAGAATCGGCGCTCGCTGGCTCCGATTGCGAGGTACGTGCGTCGTGCCTCGTCCAAGCTCACAGTGTTGGCCCCACCCCGCAGGGATGGATCTTCGAACTGCGCGAGGTCATCCTCCCAGAAGCAGACGGGACACAACTCGAACGTGCCGGGGGGGCGTTGAGTCAACGTCCGGGAACGACAGCAGGGGCACTCATAAGGGGTCATCCCCAGCCCTTGCCTCCTGGACCCTGCCAGTATTTGGCACCCTGATTCGGTCGGAACATCGTCTTGATCGTTCCATCGGCGCCAACCGAGATAAATTCGTTGGTCGCCCGATCGTACCTGAGGGTATCTCCGTTGTGTCGGATGAATGTCTCTATGGGCTCACCAGGAGGCCTTGAAAGCAGGTCGCGTGCTCGAGACACGTACGCATCCTCATGCAGCGCAGGCGTCCATTCGGACCCGTGCTTGCTAGACTTGAATGTGGCCATCCCGGGTCGGAAGTCGGCACCTGCAGCAAGGCGGGGCCCGGCGTCATCCAGGTTCTTCGCAACCTGCCGAATCCAGTCCACTCCATCGTCCGCGTTCCTACCGGTGGCAACCGCCTCGTCCACGTGTTTCGTAGCAAACACGCCCAATGCGACGGCACCATTCGTGGCCCGACCTCCAGGAATGACGTCGAGGGGCGCCAGGGCGTAGTCGGCGTGGTATTCCTTCTGGTTGCCGATGACGCCGTCGTCACCGAAGTCGTTGCCCAGCGCGCAGCCGGTGCTGACGCCGGGTGCAAACGAGGCGGCGAGTCCACTGCCCCCCTGGCATATGGCAGCGTTGGCCTCCTCGGCCGAAGAGTCGAAGACCTCGTCGCGGACGTACCAGATGCTTTCGGCGGTGGCCTTGCCGACGGTGTTGATGGTGCCCTCTCCGATGAACCGCAGGCCGTCGGCGACGCAATCGTAGACCTTCCAACTGCACAGGCCGTAGGGGTCGCTGTACTGCCACGGGCTGTTGCCGACGTAGGCGTAGGCGTTGCCAAGGTTGGCCAGGTCGCCCCAGATGCCAATCGGGTCGCGGTTGATGAAGCGCCCCATCTCGGGGTCGTACGTCCGCGCCCGTTGGTGGTACATGCTCATGTGGGCGTCCCAATAGCGTCCGTTGAACAGGAACGGGTTGCTGGTGTGGCTGGCGCCGGTCGTGACGACGTCGTCGCTGCTGGTCCACTGTACGCTGTCGAAGCCGCTGCCGGGGCGGCGGATGGTGGGTTTGCCGAAGGGGTCGTACGTGTAGCCCTCCACAAGGTCGCCGTCCTCGTCGCTGAGGCCGATGACGGAGCCGTGGGCGTCGTAGTGGTAGAAGTAACGCTCGTCGTCGGTGCCGGTGGTGGCGCCGTCGCGGTCGCCGTCGACGGTCATGGCGAGCAGGTCGTCGACGCCGTCGCCGTGGGTCCATTGCCGGATGACGCGGATGTCGGGCGAGAGGATGTCGCCGTTGAAGCGCAGGGGCTGCGACTCCTGGATGACGTTGGCGCCGTCGTAGGTGTAGAGGGTGTGTACGGGCAGGCGCGGCCCGAGGCCATCGATGCTGAACTGTTGCTCGTTGACGACCTTGACGATGCGGCGGCCGATGGCGTCGTAGCCGAAGACCAGGAGGGGGTCGTCGAGAGTCTTGTCGTCGACGCGCACGAGGCGGTTGAGGAAGTCGTAGTGGTAGGCGAAGTCATCGTCCTCGGCGAGGTTGCCGTTGGGGTCGTATGCGAACGACTCGGAGGAGCCGCCGCAGGACTCGCTCGTGACCTGGTTGCCGGCGTTGTGGGTGCGGGTGCACGTGGTGCCGTCGCGGTCGTGGCTGTCCCAGTTGTTGGCGCCGTCGAGGTTCCAGGCCTGGGTCTCCTGGACGTTGCTGATGGTGGCCAGGGTGGCGTCCAGGTCGCCGCGCTTCCAGGATGCTGTGCGGTACAGGGAGTCCAACTGGAGCAGTTCGTCGAAGACGTTGGCAGGGTCGGGGCTCAGATCCTGGGCGACGCGGTGGCCGGCGGCGTCGTAGCGCACGTCGAGGCCGACGAGGAGGTTGCCGGCGCCGTCGCGGTGGTCCACGTCGGTGATGCGGCGCATGGCGTCGAAGTCGAAGTGGGTGGTGGCGACGGGGCTGGCATCGGCGCCGAAGCGCTTTTCGACGATGCGGCCGCCCTCGTAGTCGAGGCCGGCGATGAAGCCCTTGGCGTCCTCGACGGTGGACAGGCGGCCCAGTTCGTCGTGGCTGCGCTCGACGACGCGACCGTTGGGGTACTCGGTGGAGAGGACGTGGCCGACGCCGTCGCGTACGTAGGTGACGGTCTGGAGGTTCTGGGACTCGCTGACCAGGCGTCCGAGGCTGTCGAAGGAGCGTTCGACGACGGTGGGGCTGACCGCGGTGCTGAGGCCGGCGAACTGGATGCCGTTGTCCGTCATGCGCGTCACGCGTCCCATGGGGTCGTGGTCGAACGTCTGGCGCGTCGTGCCGATGGTGGTCGGGTCGGGCAGGACGTTCACCTCGACGAGCCGGTCCAGGTCGTCGTAGGAGAGGGTGATGTTGCGGCCGTTGTTGAACTGGGTGTAGACGCGGTTGCCGGCGGCGTCGTAGCCATGTTCGATCCAGACGCCGTCTGGAGAAAATTCCTGGGCGATCTGGGTGTCGGAGGTTCGGAACGCGTACCGGGTGCAGAAGTCGTTGTCGTCGCAGCGTTGCCAGGCACGACCGGCGTCGTCCCAGTGGGTCGTGGCTGCGACGGTCCCAGTCAGGGCGCCGGTGCCGACGCCGCCGGCGCGCAGTTCGGTCTGGGTGACCCATGGGCGGCTGGCGCGGTCGTAGAGGACGTGCGCCACGTTGCCCAGTTCGTCGATGGACTTGACGGCGTTGCCGAGGCCGTCGTACTCGGTCTGGGTGGTGGTTCCGTCGGCGTTGGTGACCTGCGTGACGCGGCCGTAGGCGTCGTGCGCGTACTGGGTCGTGCGGGAGCCGGCGCTGGCGCCGCTGCTGGTGACGTCGTACGCGGTCGTCTGGAGGAGGTTGCCCACGGCGTCGTAGGTGTGCTCGACGCGGTTGCCGAGGGCGTCTTGTTGGGTCGCGAGGCGGCCGAGGGCGTCGTAGGTGTAGCGCGTGGCGTGGCCGTTGTCGTTGATGTCGGTGATGACGCGGCCGGCGGCGTCGTGGACGCGCAGGGTGGTCACGCGGCCGTCGCCGGGCGTCAGGGTGTTCGCGTCGGGGGCGGCCTCGAAGTCGGCGTCGCCAAAGAGCGCCCGGTCGGTGCGGTAGGCGCGGCCGCCCTCGTCGTAGGCGAACCATTGCTCGGACTGGAGGTCGACGGCGTTCTGGAGCACGGTGTCCCATTGCGCCTGCGTGGGCTTGCCCGTCAGGGACGTGGGCGTGGCCGCGGCGTCGATGCGTTCGTGGACGACGGCGTCGACCACGTCGTAGGTGCGCGTGGTGACCGTGCCGAGGGTGTCGGCGCGGGCGACGGGCCGGTCGAGGGCGTCGTGGAGGAACCAGGTGGCGTGTCCCAGTTCGTCCTCGTGGGCCAGCAGGTTGCCGTTGTCGTCGTACCAGGTGCGCTGCGCACCGTGGACGGTGGTCTCGTTGTAGAGCAGGTCGCGTTCGTCGTAGGTCCAGACGGTCGTCTGTCCGGCCGGGTCCGTGGTGGAGACCAGGTTGCTGTTGCCGTCGTAGCGGTAGACGGTGTCGAGGGCGGTCGAGGACTGGGTCAACTGGCCCGCGATGGCGGCGTCGATGGCGGTGCCCCGCGTGGCGTCCTGGCGTTGCAGGGTGGGCCGGTCGAGGTAGTCGTACAGGTACTGCGTCGTGGCGTAGGTGCTGCCGCCGGGCGTCACCTGGTCGCGCTGCGTCAGGAGGTTGCCGTTGTCGTCGTACGTGTACTTGGTCAGAAGCAGGTCGGGGGACGGTCCGGTGACCTGCGTCAGTCGCTGGCGTACGTCGTAGGTGAACTGCGTCACGTCGCCGTTGCCGTCCGTGACGGTGGCGACGTCGCCGTCGGGCGTGTACGTGTAGCTGGTGGTCGCGGCGGTGCCGGCGGGGTCGATGACGATGCTGGCCAGGAAGCCCTCCGCGTCGCTGGCGTCGAGGGGGACGCCGTTGCTGGGAATGTAGGTGCGTTGCTCGACCACGCCCTCGGGGTCCGTGTACTTGATGAGCTGGCCGTCGTCGTTCCATTCGTAGGTCTCGGTGCGGCGCTGGTTGATGGCGTCTGGACCCAAGGCGTCGTCCGGGTTCAGGTCGGCGTCGGGGTCGGCACCGAAGGCGCCGACGCGGGGGTGGAAGACGTAGACGGGCAACCGCTCCGCCCGGTTCGTGATGCCGTCGCCGTTGAGGTCGCCGTAGTAGTCCTCGTGGAAGTCGTAGTAGAGGAGCGTCGTGTAGCGCTGGCGCGTCGGGGAGCCGCCGTTCTGGGGGACGTAGTCGGCATCGGTTCCTCGGGCGTCCGTGATGGCGGTCACGACGTTGTACGTCGGGTCGTACTCGTACTCGGTCACCTGGACCAGGGAGCCCTGCGAGAGTGGGCCGTCGTCGGCGCTGCCGCTGGAGCGCGTGACGCGGACGACGTTGCCCTGCGCGTGGAAGTCTGTCGTGTCGGCGTACTCGTACTCGACGACGTTGCCGCGGGGGAGCACCGTGCGCGTGACCTCGTCGTTGTCGTTGACCTCGGTCCGAGTCACGTACTGGTCCGGGTCGGCGTAGGGCGCCTCGCGCACCCCGTGCGTGAACTGCGTCGTCGTCAAGGGCACGGTGCGCAGGTCGGGGGCCAGCAACGTCCCGTGGTCGAAGGACCATTCCACGTCGTTGCCGGCACCGTCGCGGGTGGCGGACTGGCCGGCAGCGTAAGCGTAGACGAAGAGGTGCTTGTCGATGGGACCGAACAGACCCGCGTTCTGGTCCTGTGCGATGACGCGGCCAAACGCGTCGTATGTGTTCTCGACGTAGAGCTGGTTGTTGTTGTCAACGACCGTCTCCAGGAACGTGCCGTTGTAGGTGAACCAGGTGTACTCGACGCTGGCGCCGTCCGCGCCGGGCGTCTGGATGGCGGTCAGGGTGCCGGTGGGGTCGTCGTAGAAGAGGCGGACGGTGCGACCGACGTAGTCGGTGACGGCGGTCAGCAGGGGTTCGCCGTGGTCGAGGAAGTGCGCGTTGTCCAGGGCGGAGGCGGCGTCGCGGTAGGTGAGGGTGTATTGGCGGTTGTGGGGGTCGACGACGTGGCCCAGGGAGCCTCCGACCGCGTCGTAGACGAAGCTCCACTCGTTGCCCGATGGGTCGCGAACGGAGCCGAGGCGGTTGCCGGTGGCGTCCGGGTAGTCGAAGCGCATACCGTCGGCGTACTCGATGGTCACGCCGGAACCGCTGCTGGTCAGCACCGCGTAGCTGCCTGGGGGTCCGTTCCAGGTGCCGCCTGGTTGCGCGGTGAAGTCCCATAGGCGGCCGTCGCCGGTGTGCAGGACGTAGTCGCCGCCGTTGGCTTCGATGCGAGAGAGCCAGGAGGCGTGCCAGCCCGCTGCGACCTGCGGGTCGCCGTCGGTCATGCCAATGCTGCGGTAGGTCAGGCTCAGGTCGAAGCCGGGGCCGCGCTCCACGATGGGGGCGAGGACGGGGAAGGTGCTGGCGAACTCGCCCGTGGCCATGCTGACGGAGCCCTGACGTGTGGCGCCGCAGCCGCAGGGGGACTTGACGTCAACACCGCCAAAGGGCGTGTTGCCCGTGGGCGATTCGGGCCGGTACAGGTCGCGGCTGAAGCCGTCCTCGCCGTTCAGAGTGGCAAGGGGGGCGAAGCCGCGTTCGCTGGCCTCGTTGGAGTGCGTGCTGCTCCAGCCGTTGGCGTTCGTGGCGGTGACGACGTAGTAGTACGTGCCAGGCGTGGTGATGGTGTCGCTGTAGCTACGATCCGTGACGGTGGCGAGGTGGCTGTAAGGGCCGCCGGAACGGGTCGCGCGCAGCACGTTGTACTCGGTGACGGATGAGTCGCCGCGGTAGGTCGGGGCGAACCAGGTGAGTTCGATGGTGGTGGTGCCCTCGATGCCAGCCCCGCCGGTCGTGGACGCCTCGGCCTGGAGGTTGCGCGGCGGGCTGGGGATAGAGAGGTGCTTGACGGCCACGCTGCCGGAGTTGCCGCCGGCACCGCCGCCGTTGGGGGACCCAAAGAAGTAGTATCCGGGCGCGAGGGCGACGGTCACCGGCTTCCATGGATCGGTCGGGTGGTCGGGGTAGTGCCTGAAGTAGGGCCCGGAACTGGTGTCGGTCGCGTCGAAGCTGATCGCGTACCCAGTTCGCTCGCTGTCTCCGTGCATCGTTCCAATGAGGGCAGTGCCGTCTTGCAGCACGACATCCTGGCCTAGGTGCGCGTAGTTTTCCTGGCCGGTCCAGCGGTCCGCGACCGACCAGGAGGTTCCGGAGCGCTTCATGAAGACGAACTCACCCCAGCAGCAGCCGTAGGCACCGTTGTAGGCCTCCTTGGGTGAACCCACCAGCAGGAGATCACCCTCCAGGTCGATGGAACGGCCGAACTGCCACGGGGGCGGCGTGACGCCCGCGAACTCCACGCGGTTCTGGTAGTAGTGCTGGAGGGACCATGAGCCGGGCGTGTTCTCGTAGTAGATGCGGACGGCACCGGCTTCCTGGGTCCGGAAACTCCATCCGCGGTTCTCGAACGGAGAGGAGAAGACGACGGTCTTGCTGTCGATGCTGACGTCGAAGCCAAACCTGGGCCCCCGGTACCCGTCGTGGGGGCTCAGCGTGGTTGACGGCCCCGGGAAGTACTGGACTTCGCTCCAACCCGGTGCGTTGCGCTGGAAGACGTACCCACCACCCCAATCGTCGCTTTCCTTGCGGGGCGCACCGACGGCGACCTTGTCGCCGTCGACGTCCACGGAGAAGCCGAACTGGTCCCCGGCTGCGGCGTTGGAGGCGGACAGCGTGGCTGTCTCCGTCCAGTTGTTGCCCGTGCGTTCGAAGACGTAGACGCGGCCGGTGTTGCCGCCCGACCCGGGCGCACCCACGACGATGGTCGGGCCGTCCACGGCGACCGTGTGGCCGAAGGCGTCGCCGCCGTCGACGAGGCTCCCACGGAGCTTGGCCACCTCGTACCACTTGTTGTTAACGAGGTGATACACGTAGGCCGAACCGGAGGAGGAACCGGTGTCGTCGTCGCCCGGTGCGCCTACCACCAGTGTGTCCCCATCGGCGTCGATGGAGGCACCGAACTTGTCCCCCGTCGCCCCGTCGCTGGCAACCAGGGCGTACTCGTATTCATCACCGTACTCGTCGGACGTGGCCCCGGTCGCCGTCGGGACGAGGGTGGGCACCACCATGATGGCGGCGACGAGCGCAACCAGGGTGCGTGCACGCTTCGCAGCGGTGAAACCGAGGTCGAGGGTTCCAGAGAATCTGCGCGCGGTTCGCCCGGTCTCGACAGGGTTCACGGCCATGCGGGCGGCTCAGGGTTTTGATATATCACGCTTGTTGGCTTACAGCACCATTGTTTCAACTGTGCCAGAAGACCGCGGCAAGGTCGAACCAGCACGGGAATAAGGTCACCAAGCCGCATGCCCAGCCTGGAAGAAAGTCATGCATGTACAAGGGCGCTTAAGTAATCGTAGGCGCCCGGAGCATCATGGGATTCACGCCCAAGCGTCGCCTCAGACTCTTCAAGGGGCAGCAGACCACCACTTGGTTCATTGCACTCCTGATGGTTCCCCTCGTGTACGCCGCCGACGAGGACGGCGACGGGCATGAATGGGCGGGGGGTGGCGACGCCGGAGACGCCGCCGCGTGGGCCAACGGCACGGCCGAGGCCATGACGCGGTGGACGGATTCCCCGGGTCGTGCAGAATCGTTCCTGCACGCCCTCGACTGGAGCCCGAGTCTGGCCGACCGATACCCACAACTGACTTGGATGCACCTCGTGGATGCCCTCCAGGAACCGACGAACCTCCAGCGCCTCGCAGCCGGGCCGGTGGGGGCATACTCGTCCACGGTCGCGACCGACCCCGACGGCGAGCCCCAAGTGGGCCAGACCTGGGGTCCGGAAATCGTCTACGTGGACGACCTGCTCGTCGAGGACCGGTTCACGGACTCTGCCCTCAACGGCACCCTCTGGACCAGCGAGACCATCGGGTACCGCAACGATGTCCAGAACGGCCGCTTCGAGGTGACCGTCCGCGAGGTCAGTGGGCCCCACGGCCGCATCGACTCCCGAAGCATCGCCGCACCCATGCCCGACGGGGGATGGCTTGACGTCCGCGCCGACGTGAACGGCTACCTAGGAGGCACAGGGTGGGTCGCGTACCCGACGCTGGAAGTCCACGACGCCGACAACGCGGCGCGGGTCGCGAGCCTCTCATACCACCCGTATACCAACGAGGTCCTGCGCCACGACCCCGCCCACGGCACGGTCGTCATGGGCACAGCTACCCCCGACGCGGACTGGCGCACGTACTCCATCCAACTCCACAAGACCGGCCTCCGATTCACCTGGGGCACCATGCAGGAGTTCGTCGAACTGACGGACTTCGCCGCCATCCAGAACCTCACCGTCCACCTTGACTACGCCACGGACGGCGCCGACGGGGACTTCCAGACCGGTGGTTTCGACGACCTGGAGGTGCGCAGCGTGCTCCCCGACTACGTCACGTTCGCGGAGCCCTGCATCAGCTCCCGGTTCGCGGCCACGCCATTGGCCCACGTCCGCTACGAGGTCGAGGCGTGCCCAGCCGGTGGCACTGGCCCTGGCAACTACACCTGGCTCTGGTCCGACGGCACCGTCACGCAGGGACGCTACAGCAGCCACGACTTCCCGTGCGGTGCCGACCCCGCGGTGCGGCTCCTGGTCCGCACCGACGCAGCGACCCTTGAGCAGGTGGATCAGGTCTGGCCCCCAGGCGGCTACGGCGACTCGGACGGCGACGGCTACAACGACTGCCTTGAACTCTACAACGGCCTGAATCCGGTCCTCATCGACTCGGACCAGGACCTGCTCCACGACAACGAGGAGGACTTCGACGGCGACGGCGTCTTCGGTGAGGAGGGCGAGCCTGACCCGCGCGTCCCTGACTCCGACGGCGACGGCCTCCTCGACGGCTGGGAACTCGGCAGCCGCAACCTCGTCGACTCCCCCGTCGCCGTCGGGTTCGCTGGCGGGACGGAGGTCCTGAACCCGGACACGGACAGCGACGGCCTCCTCGACGGCCACGAGATCGTCTACACGTGCCCCAACGGACTCGACCACGATTCGGACAACGACGGGATTGATGATGGTGATGAACGGGGGACGTACGTGGGCGTCGAAGGACAGTACGTACGGGTCAGCCAGTACGTGTGCGACGCCGACTCGGACGACGACGGCCTCAAGGACGGCGCCGAGTTGCACCTCTGGGACCTGGCCACGGATCACAAGGACACCGACTGCGACGGCAAGACCGACGCGCAGGACGTCAATCCGTACGTCTCCAACCTGCCCCCGGGCCACGCCCTGACGCCCGAGGCTCAGGCGACGTGCCTGACCCTGGACGTGGTGGCCGCAGGCTTCACGAACGAGGCCATCGGCGGCGTTCCCGACTTCGTCCACGTCCAATCCGACGGCCAGAACCTCCAGTTCCTGACCGCGTACCCCAACAGCCACCACCCGCTCCAGGAAATCAGCGTCCGCGTCCGGTTCGACGGCACCTGCCGCACGGCTGCCGGCAGCGAACCCTGCATCGCATCCGTCAGCACGCCCCTGCAAGCGCTGCCCCAGTTCGAGGATTCCCTGGACGGCGCGTACACGCATGGCGTCCGCGTCCCCCTGCCCGATGGTGTTGACACCGCCCGCGATGCAACAGGCGTCGTCTCCTACGTCGACCAGGCCCTCAACGTGGCCAGCGTCACCTTCTCGATTGCCGACGTGAACCTCACCCACTCCACCTACCGGCCCCAGGACGCTGCCGAAGCGCTCCTGTGCTCGACGGACGGCACGGCACCCACGGCCGACGCATGGGTCGACCTGCGTGGCACAGACCTGGGCAGGTCCGCCGACGAGACCATCCTGGACGACTCTGGCGTTGTGGCCGCATGGACCCTCCGCACGGCGGCCACGCCGCAGTCCACCGGCACCTCTACGCCGGGGCGGCTCGTACCCTGGGTCCAGGGGCTCCCGCACCACCTCGTGGTCTACGCGTCCACGGCCGACCCGGTCGACCTGGCCGCCGGCACACACACCGCTGAGGATGCGGGCCGCCTGAACGCCCTCCTGGACGCCACGCCGGTCGTCTGGCAGGGCCTGACCCAGGATGCCGCCGCCGCGTGGGATGTGGCTACCGACGCCCCGACCTTGGTCGGCAGCGGCAGGAGCGGCGCGTACGATGTCGCGGCGGTCCTGCACGGTGCCACATGGTGCCTGCCCGACCCCGATGCGGCCCTCGTCATCCCACACCAGGGCTACCTGGTCGTCGGGTCCGTCACAGGCCTCCCCACGACGTCCGGTCCGTCGGACCTCCGCGCGGACTTGGGCCGGGTTGCCTTCGCCATGGACCCGTTCTCGCAGCACGCGCAGGGCCTGAACGTCGCCGAGGCGACCCTGTCCAAGTGGCTCGACGGCAACGCGGACGACACGCGGGACTTCCTCGGCAATGCCAGCACGGCCCTTGCGGCCCTCGCCGTCCAGGCCGGCACCGCTGAACTCGCCGGCACGGGCGGCAGTGAGGAGCTGGAGGCGTTCTACGGCTACGCGCTGTTTCTGCGCGAGGCGTCCGAGCAACAGCAGACACGCAAGGGCGCGCAGATCCTCCACGACGTCGAGGCCCCCGAGGTCACGGCGACAAGGGGTCTTCTGGAAGCCAAACTCGTCGCGTCCTTCCTGGGCTTCATTGCAAACCAGGACGGCGAGGACGCCGCGCGCACGGCCGGTGCTACCTGGGTCGGCCACGGCAACCTGGAGGATGTGGCTAAGGCGTGGAAGGCGGTGACCAACTACGCCCCGGACGAATCCCTCGGTTTCACACGCGACGTCCTGGCTCTGCACGAGCGCTGGGCGGCCGAACCCGCCCGCCTGACGGCACTGTACGACGAGGTCGCCGAGGTCGTCAGCGGCGGCGGCCGCCACCAACGCGACGCGGTGTTCCAGTTCCACTATGCTGCTGCCCAAGCCAGCGTCGTCGACCTGGGCGTCCGGTACACGTCCCTCACCAGCGACCCCGTGCCCGGCAGCAGCGTCACCGACGCGCAGCGGACCACACACGTCGACGTGGACGCGGTTTTGGCGGTCGACCCCGACTGTACCTCGGCTTGCGACAAGGTCATCGCCGTCGTCATCGACGAGAACGGCCTGAGCCTGGACGACAAGCACTGGATGAACGAAGTCGTCAAGATGGAGCAGGTCGTCGACCACCCCACCCTCTACGGGGACGTCACGAGCGCCACTCTGGTCCAGAAGAACGGAGTGGCCAGTGCCGCGTTCTTGGAGTTCGCCGCAGGGCACAGGGTCGAGGTTCACGACGCGTTCGGATACTGCCTGAACTGCGACGATTCCCCGCGCCTGCCGGCGTAGGGTGCGCGGGCCCCACGCGGTTTTGGTCGACGAATGCCGGGGACCGCGTAGAGCCGGTGCTTCGTAGCCAGAGTCCAGCGAAGCGGTACAACCCCCTGTCGTCGCGACGGCCGGGGGGGGGCATGCTCCCGGCGGAGTCTGAACCAAAATGGGCTAGCCTTCGATGCCATCCCAGGTCATTCCAGGTAGAACATCCCCATGGCATCCCGGACCGCGTTCAACGGGAAATGGCCCGTCTTCAGGTCGAGCATCTTGGCGAGATCCGAGGGGTCTGCGTAGGCGACAGAGGATGTTGCCCGCCTCGGAGGCCCGTAGGCACCCTGTTGCATCCGAGTCGCTTCCCTTTCGGGCCCGCCACCGCTGCTAGAGTTCGCTCCACGAGAGACAGGTACGAGACGCACGTAGGCGTACCCGGCGAGGCGGGCGAAACGGCGGTTCGTGACGTGATCGACGACCCCACCGGGGAGACCCAGCGGCCCCCCCGTGCGTCAGGTAGGCTCGTCGGTACGAGGAGTACTTCACGTGGACCCAGACCTGCCTCGGTTCGTGCAGCACGCTGGCGCGCCCCAGACGCCGAGGCGCCGGTCCGGAGGCTCCAGGGGGCCGTCGTAGTCCACCAAGAACGCATTGTGCGGTGTGGCTCCCGAGACGCGTGTGGTCTTGCCCACGTACCGCCGTAGGGCGTCCTCATCGACGGCAGCGATAGGGACCCGGAGGCAGGACGGAAGCCCATACGTGTTGGCATCGGGGTCCGGTCGGATGGCCATGGAGCCTTGTGGGGGAGTCTACTAGGGAGTACGTGGGCGTTTCTGCTTGCTGCATGTACCCTTCCAGACCGACGTGCGGGAGGTTCTTCACCCTAGCCTCGATGTGCCTCTGGCGACCCCCATGCCACACATAGAGACTGGATCGCCGCTACCCCGGACCTCACCGCCGCCCGCTTCTCTTTCCTCTACAGGGACCGTGTTCGATGCCGTTGGTGCCGAGGGGGATCGCTTGTGGGTGCGCCGAGGAGTTGAGGATGGATCTCTGTCGGACGGGGCACGAGTGCACGTGGCGTTGCACCCAACCCCCCCACGGATTTCATCAAACGGGTGAACTGACGTGGCTTGCCCCACCCACGTACGACTCCCGCCACCCTTGTTCCCCAGGCCACAGCACGCGAACGCCCCCGAGTCGGACGCTCGACCATCCCTAAATCGGCATCGCCCGCTCGATGCGGTCCCGGTATTCCAGTGCGAGGGGTTCCCAGGCGCCCATCCAGGAGTCGACGAGGCGGCCTTGGGGGTCGATGAGGTAGGTGTAGGGGAGCCCGATGTTGCGGTATTTGGGCGTCATCTGTTCGCCGTCGGGGTCGAAGAGGAGCGTGAAGTCCAGTCCGTGTTCTGCGACGAAGGCGTCGACGGCGGCCTTGTTGCTGGCTTCGTCGAGGCTGACGGCGATCATCGCGAGGCCGCGGTCGTTCCATTCGTCGTGGAGTTGCTGCATGGCGGGCATTTCTTGCTTGCAGCTTTCGCACCAGGTGGCCCACAGGTTGAGCACGACGGCCTTGCCGTGGAAGTCGGAGAGGCTGACGGGGTCGCCGTCGAGGTCGTCGACGGTGAAGGCGGGGGCGGGGGGTGCGTCGGCGAAGGGGTCGGCGACCTGGGCGGGGCTGGTGCAGCCGGAGACGAGGAGGCTGACCACGCACAGGGCGAGCACCCAACGCACGGAGGTGACTGTTCGAGGCGTGACAAAGGACTTGCGGTGCGGGCGTGCGGCTGTGGGCGGGTTCACCGCTGCGTCCACGGCAGGAAACGGGCGGCCAGCGCGACGACGAGCGCGGTGCCTGCGAGGTAGGCGATCCACAGGGCGCCGGCGCCGTCGAGGAAGGCGCTGCGGCCGAAGCCCTCGACGAAGTAGGTCAGGGGGTTGATGGCGGAGACGGCGCGCAGGGGGGCAGGCAGGGCGTCGACGGGGGCGAAGACGCCGCCGGTGAAGACGAGGAGGACGTAGAGGAGGCGGGGCAGGATGGCGGCGGCGCGGGCTTTGCTGGCGGCGCCGGCGAGGACGCCGAGGGCGGCGAAGAACAGGGACGCGGAGGCGGCGAGGAGGACCAGGGGCGCGTCGACGTGGACGGGGGCGTCGAGCCACGCCCACGCGGCGGCCGCGACGAGGCCGACGCCGAGGAGGCTCCACAGTCCCGCCTGGAGGGTCTTGGCGAGGACCCAGTCGAGGGGGCGCACGGGGAGGGCGGCGAGGCGGCGGAAGAGGCCGGCGCCGGCGTGGGCGCTGGTGGCGGCGAGGGTGAGGGTGGTGGCGACGGTGAAGAGGGAGAGGCCGGCCATGCCGCCGACGAGGTGGAGGCGGTAGGGAAGGCGCTGCGCGGCATCCCCGGCGTCGGCGGTGACGTGGAGGGCGGCGGGGGCGGGGCCGTGGGCGGCGTCGTGGAGGGCTGCGCGCACCGCTTCCCGCACCATCGGCAGGGCGTCGGGGCGGTGGATCTCGAGGGTGGCGTTGGCGCCGGGTGCGAGCGCGAAGCCGGCGGGCAGGTTGAGCACGGCGTCGGCGTCGCCTCGTTCGAGCTGGGCGAAGGGGCCGTCGACCTCGAAGCGGACGCCGGTGGTGTTGAACAGGGCGGCCACGACGGCGCGGCTGGCGTCGTTGTCGGCCTCGTCGACCACCAGGACGCGCACGTCGGCGTCGGGGGCGAGGGCGGAGCCGAACAGGAGCAGCAGCGCGACGGGGAAGAAGAGGCCGAAGACCACGTCCCAGGGGTTGTGGCGCGTGGACTGCATGCCCCACCGGAACTCGTTGGCGACGGCGCGCAGTCCCATCAGGTGCCCTCCGAGGTCGCGAGGGCGAGGAAGGCGCTCTCCAGGTTGGGCGGCTGCACGAGGAAGCGGGCGCCGTGGCGTTCGAAGTGGGTCACGGCCCGCTCCAGGTCTTCGTCGTCGTCGGCCTGGACGGTGACGCGCTGGGGTTGGGTGACGACCTGGAGCCCGTCTGCGTGCAGTTGCTCGCCGTGTTCGCGGCCCAGGCCGAAGGCGACGACGGTGCGGTGGGCGTGCGCGCGCACCAGGTCGGCGGGCGGGGCGTGGGCGAGGACGCGGCCCTGGTGGAGGAAGACCACGTCCTGGGCGTGCCGTTCGGCCTCCTCCAGGAGGTGCGTGGAGAAGACGACCTTGGTGCCGGCGGCGTGGAGGGTCTCGAGGGCGGTCCAGGTCTGCTGGCGGCTGAGGGGGTCGAGGGCGGCGGTGGGTTCGTCGAGGATGAGTAGTTCGGGGTCGTGGACGAGGGCGCAGGCGAGGGCGACGCGGCGGTGTTCGCCGCCGCTGAGGGCTTGGACGGGGCGGTCGGACCGGTCCGTGAGGCCCACGAGGTCCAGCAGGTCGTGGGGGTCGCGGGCGTGGGGGTAGAAGCCGGCGTGGTAGCGCAGGGTGTCGAGGGCGGTGCGGTGGCCGTGCAGGGCGGCGTTCTGGGGCATGAATCCGACGCGTTG